>CAYGGS010000156.1:0-1533 GCA_964349545.1 uncultured Gammaproteobacteria bacterium | reverse complement strand
GCGCAGGTCGTCGTCGGCAGCGTCATCGAACAGATCGAGAAGCGGCTCCCGTTCCGGCGGATCATGAAGCATACGATCGACCAGATCATGCGTTCCGGAGCGCAGGGGGCGAAGGTCATGTTCTCGGGCCGGTTGAACGGTGCCGAGATCGCCCGTACCGAGAAGTTGTCGAACGGCAAGATACCTCTCCATACGCTCCGTGCGGACATCGACTACGCCCGCGGCGCGGCGCATACGACCTACGGCATGATCGGTGTGAAGGTTTGGGTGTATCGCGGAGAGGTGTTCGCAGAGAACGGCCGGAAGAAGAAGGAATAACAGCATGTTGATCCCCAAGAAGGTCAAACATCGGAAGCACCAGCGCGGCATGCTGCGTGGCCGGGCATCGCAGAAAACCAGCCTCGATTTCGGTACGGTCGGGCTGCGCGCGGTCGAGGGTTCCTGGATCACTGCGCGGCAGATCGAAGCGGCGCGACGCGCCATGACGCGCTTCATTCAGCGCGGCGGCAA
Source organism: uncultured Gammaproteobacteria bacterium (assembly GCA_964349545.1). Taxonomy (GTDB): domain Bacteria; phylum Patescibacteriota; class Patescibacteriia; order SBBC01; family SBBC01; genus CAINXF01. Next base: position 1,023 of record CAYGGS010000156.1, on the reverse strand, counting down.
GATCTGGATCCGCGTCTTTCCCGACAAATCGGTCACCTTCAAGGGGCTCGAGGTCGGTATGGGCGGCGGCAAGGGCGCGGTCGACCATTTCGTCGCGGTCGTCAAGGCCGGTACGATACTGTTCGAGATGGATGGCGTACCCGTGGAAACCGCCCGCCAAGCGTTGCGGCTCGCTGCCTACAAACTGCCTGTGATGACGAAGATCGTCGTGAAAGGCGAGGTCTAACATGCCGAAACGGAAGGAATTGATCAACGAACTGCAGGTGAAGGATGTGGTCGAGCTCGGGAAGACGCTGAAGGCATCGCGGGAAGAACTGCGCGAACTCCGGTTCAAGGTCGCGTCCGACCAGCACAAGGACATCCGCGAGCTGCGGGACATCCGGAAGCGCATCGCACGCATCATGACTCTCCTCCAGCGCGTTTCGGCGCCTGTCAGGAAGCGGGTCGAAAGGAAGGTATAACCACCTATGACCACCATGAATCAGATCAAGCATCGTACGTTGACCGGTACCGTCATGTCCGACACGATGGCCAAGACCGTCGTCGTCAGGGTCGACCGCGTCGTCACGCATCCCCGCTACCGGAAGCAGTACCAGGTGAGCACGCGGTTCAAAGCGCATGACGAACGGAACGAGTACCATGTCGGTGATCGTGTGCGCATAGAGGAAACGCGGCCGTACTCGCGCGAGAAGCGCTGGCGCGTCATCGGCAGGGTCACCGTGAAGGGGAAGAACGCATGATCCCGTTAGAGAGGTTGTCAGTTGAACTTGACTATATGTATCAAACACTATGTAGTTTATTGGTTAACCCTCTAACGGGATGATCCAGCTTCGCACCATGCTCGTATCCGCGGACAATTCCGGCGCACGGAAGCTCCAGTGCATCAAGGCACTGAACGGCTACAAGCGCAGGTACTCGCAGCTCGGCGACGTGATCACCGTATCGATCAAGGACGCGGCGCCGCGCACCGGCGTTAAGAAGGGCGAGGTCGCGCACGCCGTGATCGTCCGGCAGCGCAAGGAA
>CAYGGS010000155.1:0-1573 GCA_964349545.1 uncultured Gammaproteobacteria bacterium | reverse complement strand
GACCGTACCACCGAGGACCGACGGGCACTTCGCATCGCCGGTGATGTTGACGAAGCGGTAACCGGCGAGGCCTGTCTCATTGAGCGCGATCGCCGTGTTCGAGTTCACATCGAGCGTGGTGCCCGAGTCGACATGCGCCGCGCCGATCGTCAGGCCGAAGTTGTTGACGCCGGCGGTTCCGCCGTTGTCGTTCGTGACGTCCTTGATGAGCGTGATCCTCGGCGCGATGTCCTCGTTCGTGATGGTGCAGGATTTTTCGTCACCCGGGTTCAGGGTGACCGTATCGGTCGCCCTTCCGTCACAGACGATGCTGACCAGTCGGTAACCGGTCGGGAGCGGCAGTTGTTCGCTGACGGTGTAGGTGCCTGCATTGAGCTTGTTGGCAACACCGCTTGTTACCGACGTCGTGCCGATATAGAGCGGGAAGTCGCTCACCATCGCGTTGCCGCCGTGGTCGTTATTGACGACCTTGGTGACGGTGAGTTTTGCGGCCTTGAGCTGGTTCACGAACGTGCAGGAGAGGTTCGCGTTGCTCGTCACGTTGCTCGCGTCGAACATGCACGAACCGTTGAGGGTCGAGTACCAGGGGTTGCTCGTCTCCATGAACGAGGCCGCGGTCCCCGGATCGACGTACGTGACGAAGGGGGTCGTCTGGCTGACGGATCCCGAGGCCGTTCCGGTCACGCCGAACGACGTGGTGTCCGAGGGCAGGGGATTGCCGTCGGAATCGAGTATGCTCTTGTTGACCGTGATCTTCGCCTTCTTCTGCTTGTTCGTCACGGTGAGCGTCGTGGTCTTGTCGTTCTCGACGGAGACCTGTGCGCCGGGGAGCGAGCCGTTCGTGTCGATGCTGTAGGACACGAATTCGTAGTTCGCGTCGGCGTTCTCGACGACCGTGTAGGTGCCGATGGGCATGTTCGTGTAGGTCGCGTCGGTACCGACCGCGATGGTCTTCGCGTTGGCGCCGTTGACCGTTACGATGAACCCGTGCGTGTCGTTCGTGATGACGTTGCCGTGGGGGTCCTTCATTTGTTTCTTCACGAGGAGCGTGCCGTAGCAGAGCTTGCTGCCGGTCGCGTACACTGTGTTCGAGGTGATCGCCTGGCTCATCTCGCGGTACTGGTCGGCGTAGACCTTCGCGGTGTTCGGGATGGAGAAGGCGCCGCAGGCGGTCGGATCCGCCGTTGCGGTCCACTCGACGTGCTTGGTCTGACCGGGTGTGATGACGTTGGCGTTCCATTCGATGACACCGCCCGACCGTGTGACATAGTTCACGCCGCTTCCCGGAGTCTGGCTGACGAAGGTCAGCTGGCTGTCGATGGCATCAGTGATCTTCACGCCGCCGCCGGTGCAGTTGCCCGTGCCGTTGTTTTCGACGGTGATCTTATAGGAGACCGCGTCGCCGGTGTTGACCGCGATGGGGTCCTTCGTGTAGGCGCCCGTTCCCGTCTTCTGCCATTTCGTGATGACGAGGTGGCAGAGCGGTACGGTGACCGTATCGCCGAAGACGTTCACAAGCTTGAAGTTACCCGTGTTGGGAAGCGGGTCGTCGACCGTCACTTTGAAGGTGCGG
>CAYGGS010000154.1:0-1620 GCA_964349545.1 uncultured Gammaproteobacteria bacterium | reverse complement strand
ATCGAGGAGGTCGTCAATGATGACGAGCAGGTGCTTACCGCTTGTGTGGATGTGGCCCAGGTACCGGGCTTGCACCTCCTTGAACGGCCCGAAGGTCTGGTCTCGCAGGAGATCCGAGAAGCCGAGGATCGCGTTCAGCGGGGTCCGCAGTTCGTGGGACATGTGGGCCAGGAACTCGGACTTGTGGCGGGAAGCCGCTTCGAGCTGCGCGTTGACTGTACGCAGCTCTTGCGTCCGGTCCTCGACGGTAGCTTCGAGCTCGCCGGCGTGGCGTCGTTGCGCCTCCTCACTCTGTTCCAGGGCGGCGATATCCTGTTTGGTCGCGCGAACGATCACCGTCCCCAGCCACAGCGCGAACGCAATAACAAGCGCGATGAAGCCGATCGCCTTGATCTGTCCACTCCGCAACGCGGCGATGCGCGCCTGAAGCGCCCCCTCCAGATCGATCATCGCTTTATCGAGCAGCGCGAACTGACCGTCAATCGCCTGGGTGAATAACGCGAAGTAATCGGTCGGCGTATAGCTTAGCATATCGACTTCTACCACCTGGGTCCTGGCGAGATGTACCGCCATCTGGGCGAGCGCCATGCTGCCCTGTGCGATGTGGCCAAGGTCGGTCTTCATCTGGGGATTCAGAGCCACCGCCTTGCCTAACTCGCGCTCCATATACTCGTGTTGCCTCTCGACGTTGCTGATGAGACCGATCAACTCAGTGCGGTCCGCAAGTGTAATACGCCTCTCTGCCAAGAGGAGCATGCCACGCGCCCGCGCCTGACCGAGGAATTCAGTCAACTGTGGCATGTGGACCAGCAGCGCCATGGTGAGGTGGTAGTCATTACCGGTTGGGTCGTACGATAAGCCGAAGTAATCCAACATGATATCGAGCAGCTGCAGGTTGTCGTGGATAGTCGCCGTATGCTTGGCAAATCTCTCCTGACCGGTGATCGAGCGCGAGGATACACCGTTCGCAAGCTCCCGCCAGGCTTCGAGCGCCCTGCGCCAAGCGGCGGTGAGCGAGGGATCATGGATGTCGGACGCCACAATCGCGTCGAATGCCTCGACCGCCTTGTCAGTTTCGGTTTGCTTGGCGGCGCGTTGCGCCTCCATCGTCGTGCCCCCGCCCAGGACGCCGGATGAGAGCCCGCGGTGCTGCTGTAGCAACTGTACCATCCTCAGCAGCGCTTTCGACGGCGCGATCCCGATATACTTCCGACCTGCCGATTGCAGAGCCCTGCTGCTTTGCAGCATGTACATGGCAAGCGGTGCCGCCACCAGGGTAAGGCCCACCAGCCCGAACCCGAGTACCAACCTGGTTCTTATTGTCAGGCGGTTATTGAACCACTGCAGCCGCATGGTATAGCGCCAACTCCACTAAGGATAGGCCAGCACTATGTGACTGTTACCCGCAGGTAGAGGTCACCGCGCGTCCCATCCCGGCCCTCAAGCCCTTTTCCTTTCAGCCGCAGCCGCGTCCCGGATCGAGTCCCCGATGGGATCGTGACCATCAGCTCCTCGAGTTGGTCGGCCCGCATGAAGGTGACCCGTTTCTGGGCGCCGGATGCGGCCTCCTGAGCGGTGATGGTCAGATGGTATCGAAGATTCGGGTCACCATCGGCAGAA
>CAYGGS010000153.1:0-1639 GCA_964349545.1 uncultured Gammaproteobacteria bacterium | reverse complement strand
GATCGGCAGACGTGGCACTGCTTCGGCTGCGGCAAGGGCGGCGACATCTTCTCGTTCGTGATGGAGATCGAGGGTTCGGAGTTCCCCGAGGCGCTCCGCATGCTCGCGAAGAAGGCGAACGTCGAACTGAAACCGGCGAACCCGGAGCTGCACAACGCGAAAACGAAGCTGCTGGACATCCTGAAGCTGACCGCGGCGTTCTACCGTAAGGTGCTGACCGATGCCGAAGGCGCGAAGGTCGCCCGCGACTACCTGGCAAAGCGGGGGATCAGCGACGATACCGCAGAGGATTTCCAGATCGGCTACAGCCCGACGACGTGGGACGCGGTGCTGACGTTCCTCGTGAAGAAGGGGTTCAAGGAGCAGGACGTGTTCGACGCCGGCCTCGCCGTGAAGCGCGACAAGGGGACCGGCTGCTACGATCGGTTCCGCGGGCGGCTCATGTTCCCGATCAGGGATGTGAACGGCACGGTCGTGGGGTTCGGTGGTCGCATTCTGGAGGAGATCAAGGGCGATGCCCCCCCGACTGGATCGGGGGCCGGAGCGAAGTACATCAACACGCCGGAAACGCTGGTCTACAGCAAGGGCCGCGTGCTGTACGGCCTGGACCAGGCGAAGCAGGCGATCAAACAGGCCGACCTTGCGGTGCTGGTCGAGGGCTACATGGACCTCATCTCCTCGCACCAGGCAGGCGTCAACAACGTCGTCGCGGTGTCCGGCACGGCGTTGACCGAGCAGCAGGTCAAGCTTCTGAAGCGGTATACGATGAACATCGCACTGGCGTTCGACGCCGACCTCGCGGGCGGGGAAGCGGCGCGGCGGGGGATCGACCAGGCGTTGAACGCCGACCTGCGCGTGAAGGTCATCACCATGTCTGATGCGAAGGATCCCGACGAACTCATCCGGAAGGACGTCGCCCTCTGGCGCAATGCGATCGCCGGTGCGCAGCGTATCGTCGATTACTCGTTCAACCGTGCGCTGACGAACGTCGACCTGTCCGATATCGATGTGAAGAAGCGCGTGGCAAAGCAGCTCCTGCCGGTGATCGCGCGGCTGCCCGATCCGGTCGAGCAGAGCCACTACCTGCAGGAACTGGGCAGGAAGCTGTCCGTGAGCGAGGAGTCGCTCCGTGATGCCTTGAAAAAGGTGGTCAAACCGAAGGGCGCCGCATCTGAAGCGGAACCGACGGGTGAGCGTCCGCAGAAGGACCGGGCCGCCATGGTCGCGGAACGCATGCTCGCGATGGCCGGTTTTGCACACCCGGCGCTGTTTCCGGAGCTCACCGAGCTGCTCGATCCGGAATCGCTGGTCGATCCCGACCTGCAGGCGCTTTACAAGCAGGAAGTTCTGTACTATAGTCAGTACCATCGACTTGACCCCGACGGCTTCATGGAACAGCTCGGGCAGGAGCTTCCGTTGCTGAAACCGCGGGTCGAGCAGCTCATTCTGCTCTCGCAGGGTCTCGTCGCGGGAGCGGATGACGCCGAACGGTAGGCGAACGCCCGGATGGAGCTCACGCAGGGATGCACGTTCCTTCGTCGAAATCGCATCATGTCGCAGCTGCAGCGGATCGAGGACGAGCTTCGGAAGGCCGAAGCAGGTTCCGGGGGCGATGCCGACGCGCTGCTCAAGAGGATGC
>CAYGGS010000152.1:0-1643 GCA_964349545.1 uncultured Gammaproteobacteria bacterium | reverse complement strand
GGATCCGGTCGTCGACGACCTCATCGCTCTCGTTCGAATCGAGCGTCAATTCCTCACCGGGAATGAGTAGCACGCTGCTTCCACGATTCAACGAATCGACTTCAGCGACGAGCTGTTTCCGCCCGAACAGATCGCTCGTCGTGCGGATGTCGGTCGAATGGTCGGTGATACAGACCGCGTTGAGGCCGACCAGCTCGGCAGCGTGGCTTACCATCCACATGAACCCGCCGAACTCGAACTTGTTGTCCGTGAACCTTGTGTGGTAGTGCGTGTCGGTCCGGTACCAGTTCGCGAGCGACGGCAACGGCTGGCCGATCATCACGCGGTTGAAGTAGTGGTTCTCGTGCCAGACTAAAGGATTCCCGCAGTCTCGAAAACGCAGTTCCCACTCCAGCAGGACGGTGTCTCCGACCACGGGTACCGGCTGACCGATACCGGTGGTGTTGAATCCCTGGTACCAATAGAACTGATCGTTGCTGATGGTCTTATCGACTTTGTCCGCCCAGATCTGCGTCCGCGCTCCTCCAACGCGTCGGTAGAGGCGCAGGTAATCGAATACCATGCAGATCAGATCTGCGTCCTTGACGACGAAGACCGTCGGAAACGGACTGGACCGAACGATCCATGGCGCGTCACCGAACTGTTCCTTGAAGTTGCCGTTCCAGTAGCTCGTACCGAGCGGCTCCGTTCCCCTCGGCCGGGTGATGCCGACGTACGTGGCCCCCTCCACGTCGCCGGTCTCGATGGTCGAACCCTCGGACAGCGCGTACGGGCGTGCATCAGCCGGACGTACCAACGCGAACACGAAGAACGTGACCAGCAGCAGGTACAGGTACCTCATGGTAGTGCCTCCAAACGGGTTGTCGACGAACGAAACACCAGGAACTCCGGGGTTCCGCTGGTCAGTGTCGGTTCTCAAGAGAGGCATACCAGTACCTGATATCCTTGTCAATACAGTGCGCCGCCAATCCGGTACACGCGTCATCACAAGCAGGAACCCATCGACTTCTGAAGAACCGGCAAGTGCGGTACACTATAACCAATGGAAGCCCTGAAACGCCTCGGTTCGGTCAGCTGGACCCGGAAGATGTGGCACATCTCCGGGGGATGCGTCGTGATCGCGCTCGCGACGTTCGTCCCCTGGCCGTACTCGTTCTTCATGGCCTTCGCGGTGCTTCTCGCCTGGATCTCCGTCGAAGCCATGCGGCGGCGCGAGCCGTGGTTCGGGCGGCTCTTCTTCACGCTGTCCGCGCCGTTCATCCGGCACTACGAGCGCCGGACCTACATGGGCAACACCTGGACGGCGCTCAGCGCGGCGGTCCTCTCCGGCCTGTTCAAAGATCCGTTCCTCCTCGCGGCCTGCTTCGTCGGATGGACGTTCGGTGACCCTGCTGCGGAGATAGTCGGGAGGCTCATCCCGTCAAAGAAGTATTTCAGCGGCGAAAAATCGATCGCCGGCACGATCGCCTGCTTCGTCGTCAGTTTCATCGCGTTCTACGCGTTCTTCCGCATCATGGGGACCGGCGGTGCCGTCGTTTCCGCGGCCTTAACCGGCGCCGCCGCGACGACGCTCGCCGAGACGTTCTCATTGAGCTTCACGGTCAACGACAACTTCACGATCCCGCTCGTGACCGCGCTCGCGC
>CAYGGS010000151.1:0-1676 GCA_964349545.1 uncultured Gammaproteobacteria bacterium | reverse complement strand
TGAAGGGATACCTGAAGGTCGCTAACCTCACGAACACGAGCGTCAGCGGCGTGTTCGCGTGCGGCGACGTGCAGGACCACCGGTACCGGCAAGCGATCACCGCGGCCGGGTCCGGGTGCATGGCGGCTATCGACGCGGAAAAGTACCTGCATGGCGCGGCCAAGCGTTAACCCGTGGAAGCAGCGGCCCGGCGTCCTGTTCGGCGTGTGCACACTGTTCGTCTGTGCGGCGGTTTTGCTCGCGGTCTGGCCTCGGCGCCATGTTTCAGATATGGCCAACCAAAACGTCAACAGCAACTCAAACACGAATTCGGCCCTGTTGCGTGCCGCTTCAGCCGCGGCTAGTATCGATGACCTCGTACCGGATACGGCGCTGCCGGACCTTTCAGGGACGCCGGTGTCGATCGCAGCGGAGAGCGACCGCGTGCTGACCGTTGTTGCCTTGTGGAACACGAAGTGCGCCGATTGTATCACCGAAGTGGTCGCGCTAAACCCGCTCGTGAAGAAGTACGCGAACCGCGTATCGTTCATCGCCCTGAACCGCGGCGATGCGTCGTCAGTCGCGCAAGTCGAGGCGACCGACAAGGCGATCGAGAGCCGCGTGCTCGTCGACGGGACGGGCGGGCAGGCCGTGCTCACCGGCGACGCAGGCATGCCGACGATGTACTTCATAAGGGACCATGCGGTCGTTGGCGTCGGCTTCGGCCCGCTTACGACCGACCAGATCGAGCGGAAGATCACGCAGATTTTCGAAGTGGAGTAGGGGCGTATGTTGTCGCCGATCACTGTCACGAAGTTCCTCGAATCGATCAAGGCGCTGTTCCGCGAGACGTTCACGCCGGTGGTCGTCGAGGGCGAGATCACGGAGCTGAAGAAGACGCCGCGGTACGTCACGTTCGACTTGAAGGACGACGCATCGCGCATGCGCTGCTTTTTGTGGTCTGCGCAGCGCGGCGAAGCGCTCGTGAACGGCATGGCCGTGCGGGTGATCGGTACCCCGACGGTCTACGTGCCGTACGGTTCCTTGAGCTTCACGGTCACCGAGGTCGAGCTCGTCGGCGAGGGAGCGCTGAAGAAGGCGTTCGAGGCGTTGCAGAAGAAGCTCGAACAGCAGGGATTGTTCCGGATCGAACGAAAACGCGCAGTCCCGGCGTTTCCCGAGGTTGTCGGCGTGATAACGTCGAGCGGTGCCGCGGCCTACAAGGATACCGTGCCGAAGCTGCAATTGCGCTGGCCCTTTGCCCGTATCAGGTTCATCGACGTGCAGGTGCAGGGAATGGGCGCGCCAACGCAGATCGTCCGCGCGCTTGACACGTTCTCGGACCGGCAGGACGTCGACGTCGTGCTGCTCGTGCGTGGCGGAGGGAACTACGAGGACCTGCAGGCGTTCAACGACGAGCGCGTGGCGCAGGCCATCTACCGGAGCGCGGTGCCGGTCATCGTCGGCGTGGGGCATGAGCGCGACGTTACCATCGCGGATTTCGTCGCCGATGTCCGCGCGTCGACCCCGACGAACGCCGCCGAGCGGGCGGTGCCCGACCGCGTCGAAGTGCTGCAGCGTATCGAAGCGTCATCGACGCGCATGATCAGGACGGTCACGGCTCTTGTGGCGCAGCAGGGCGCGCTCGTGCAGGACGCGGCAGCGCGCTTACGGGTGTCCTTCGAACAGCGCACGCA
>CAYGGS010000150.1:0-1683 GCA_964349545.1 uncultured Gammaproteobacteria bacterium | reverse complement strand
TCGTAAGGGCCGAGCGCGACCGTCTGATGAACCTCGAGCGGCTGCTCACCGCGCACATCATCGGCCAGGACGAGGCGATCCGTTCGATCGCCGACTCGATCCGACGCTCCCGCGCAGGGCTCTCGAGCCCGAACCGTCCGATCGGCTCGTTCATCTTCCTCGGTCCCTCGGGGGTCGGCAAGACCGAGACCGCGAAGGAGATCGCGCGGACCATCTATGGCGACGAGAGATCCCTCATCCGCATCGACATGTCCGAGTTCGGCGAGAGCTTCAACGTCTCGAAGCTCATCGGCGCGCCCGCCGGGTACGTCGGCTACCGCGAGGGGAACAAGTTCACCGACGCCGTGAAGCACCGGCCGTACTCCGTCGTTCTCTTCGATGAGATCGAGAAGGCGCACCCGGACGTCTTCAACATCCTGCTCCAGATCCTCGACGACGGGCACCTGACGGACGCGACCGGCAAGTCCGTGAACTTCAAGAACACCACCATCATCATGACCTCGAACATCGGCCTCCCGAGCTTCAACCGCGCGGCGGCGATCGGCTTCGGCGAGGACATGGACGACCCGAGGTCCGAACTCAACGAGAAGTACGACGAGGTCAAGGCGGTGCAGCTGAAGGAGCTCGAACGGGAGTTCCGCCCGGAGTTCCTGAACCGCATCGACAAGATCATCGTGTTCCGGCCGCTCAACCTCAAGTCCGTCGAGAGGATCGTCGACCTGCAGTTCAGGGAGATCGTCGACCGCGTTAAGCGGCAGCGCATCAAGCTCGATCTCGCACCAAATGCCCGCAAGCTCATCGCGAAAAAAGGGTTCAGCCCCGACCAGGGCGCCCGTGCGGTCCGGCGCGTGCTGCAGGACGAGGTCGAGAGCCCGCTCGCGGAGAAGATCATCCTCGGCGCGGCAAAACCAGGTGCATCCTTCAGGGTCACCACCAAAGCCGACGCCATCGTACTTGAAAAAAATCCGGTAAAGAAGTAAGCTGCTATCGGACATCGGTGGCACCAATGAGGCCACCGATGATTTCACGATTATTCAGCACGTTCCTCGACCTGCTGTTCCCGCCATCCTGCCGAAAATGCGGCACAGACGGCTTGTGGCTGTGCGCACACTGTCTATCACAATGCGGACCGCGCATCGACATGGCTTCACCGATCACGCATGTGGACCGGCTGCTGTGCGTCGGCGCGTACGACTCCAACGAAGCGCTCAAACGTACGATCCAACAGCTGAAGTACTCCGGTGGGCGTGTGTTGAGCGCAACGCTCGGCACCGCGCTCGGAAAACTCGCACAAGGCACCATCACGGCGGATTGCATCGTTGCCGTACCGCTCCACAAGGATCGCGAGCGAAAACGCGGCTTCAATCAGGCGCGGCTCATTGCGGACAGCGCGGCCAACGTGCTGCATCTTCCGGTCATCGAACCGGTCGTCCGTATCAGGAACACGAAGCCGCAGGTAACGCTGCACGAGCATGAACGCGCCGTCAATGTCGCGAATGCATTCGCCCTCGCTCGCAATGTTGCGAACATGCCGAAACATGGTATAATCATCGACGACGTATTCACGACCGGCGCGACGATCTCCGGGGTCGCCGGCGTCCTCCGTTCCGCGGGCATGGAACACATCATTGCACTTACTATTGCAAAAGGATAATCCCCAATTGGGGGTCCCCACGAGGGCGG
>CAYGGS010000149.1:0-1703 GCA_964349545.1 uncultured Gammaproteobacteria bacterium | reverse complement strand
TCGCTATACTGATCGAGCCGCAGGCTGATGTCGGTCGTCGGCGATAGGTGTGTTTTTTTCATGTTTTTCGGAACATGTTCCTGAAACTGACCTTCTTGCTCGTCTCGAGGCTCCCGAACTCGAACAGCGCGAACGCGAGGTACATGCTGCCGACCACGTAGGCAAGGCTGACGATGAGGCCGACGACCTGCTCCCAGGCCGGCAACGCATCGATCGCCATCCGGAACGTCAGGATGAGCGGCGACATGAGCGGGATGTAGCTCGTGATCTTCGCCACGGTACCGCTCGGTTCGGCGATCAGTACCATCGCGAAGTACACCGGAAGGATCGAGAAGATGATGAACAGCGGGGACGCCTGCTGCGCCTCGCGGTACGTCGGCATCGCCGCACCGATCCCGACCATGAGCGCCGCCATGACGATGAAGCCGGCGATCACGAAGAACGAGGTCAGGACGAGCTGCCAGGCGCCGATGTGCACGAGGGACCAGTCGATCGAGATCGGCAGGACCTTCGTCGTCACCTTGTAGGCGACCGTGCCGTACGCGGCGAGGACCGCGAGCTGCGTGAACGAGAGCCCGACCATCGCCCAGAGCTTCCCCCAGATGAGCTGCCGCGGCTTCACGATCGACAGCACCGTCTCGATCATGCGGTTCTCCTTTTCCTCCGATACGCTCATGAGCATGTAGCTCGACGAGGTCATCACGAGCAGGAAATAGATCACGACCGCGAGGATCGGCAGGATGAAGGCCTCGATCGTCGTGACGATCGGCTTGCCGTCCGCGAACACCGTGCGGGCGACCGTCAGCTTCGTGTTGAAGAGCTCGATCTTTTCCGGATCGTTCACTTCGCTCAGGATGCTCTGCTTCACCAGACTGGTCGCCAGCTCGTCGAAACGGCCGCGGGCGATGATCCCGCTGTCCTTCACGAAGGTGACGATCCGGTGCGACGTCAGGATGTCCGGCGGGTAGACGATCGCGGCGTCGGCCTGTGCCTCGCGGACGGCCGCCTCCGCCTTCGCGGGATCGTCCATCAGTTCGAGCGGCTTCACGATGCTCCCGTCGGTGACCAATCCCGCCTGATCGACGATGATGATCCGGTTCGCGGCCTTCGCCTGCTCGGCGATCTTCTTCTCGACCGACTGGTTCGTCGTTCCGGAGATCACCGATATGGCGATATAGAAGGTCGGCAACAACAGCACCATCAGCCAGAAGGACTTCTTCCGGACGACCTTCAGGTACTCGCGCGCAGCGATGAGACGGATGGTATGGACGTTCATTGCGATTGGACGTGAACGAATATGTCCTGCAGCGAAGGCGACGCGACCTCAAATTTACTCATTACAAGGCGGTCCTTTGCGAGGGCCTTGAAGACCTGGTCGGGCGTGACGCCGTCGCAGAGCTTCAATTCCGCGACGTTGTTCTCCGCGCGGTCGACCGAGTACAGCTTCTCGTGGACCGGGACCGTCCCGGTGAACTCGATGTGCAGCCGGTTCTCGCCGAACTGCCGCTTGACCTCGGCGACGCCGCCGTAGAGCACGCGCCGACCGTCCTTGATCATCACCAGCCGGTCCGCCACCTTCTCGACCTCCTCCATCTGGTGCGTGATGAACACGATCGTCGTCCCGGCGGCCTTCATTTCGGTCAGCGTGTCGAGCAGGAGGTCGCGGTTGACGTACAGATCCAACCCGGGCACGAACGCCAGGA
>CAYGGS010000148.1:0-1719 GCA_964349545.1 uncultured Gammaproteobacteria bacterium | reverse complement strand
GTACCCTTCCAGTGCTCCCATATTCCGGCGAACGCGAACGGCCCGCCGTCCTTCAGTGCGATACGGTAGGGCTGCTTCTTCGTCGTTCCTGCGTGGTCCCACTCGAAGAATCCGTCGGCAAGCACAAGGCACCGTCGCGCCTCCGCCGCGCGCTTGAACGTCGGTTTGACCGCTATGGTCTCGCTGCGGGCGTTGATGAACGCACGCGGCTTCGCCTTCCCCTGCTCCCACGACGGTACCAAACCCCAATATCCGAGCTGCAGCTTTGTCGGGGCTTCATCCAGCACTACCGGCAGTTTTTGCGACGGCGCTGCATGGTACCGCGGCGGCAGCGGGAATAGCGACGGTTCGAGCTTGAACCGCGAGACAAGCTGTTCCCCATCAAAGACCAGGGAATATCGACCGCACATGTACCCATCCTAGCACGACCCGAAAACCGGGCAACCAGGCATTGACATTTCCGACCGACATGGTTAGATACGGCTGCTCGTTGACACCGGAGGTCGAGGACAGCTCCCCCATCACGTGACGTTTGTTTCGTGCCCTTTACGTGGTGGGCGCGCTGTCTTCACCTGCCCTTAGAAACCCCCTGCCCGCCGTTGTGCCGCCACACCACACGTTCCTTCAGGAGGAAGACGACGTGCAAGACCTTCACTTGCTCGACCTGGATTCACTGGCGTTCCTCGTCCCCCGGGGTATAAGGACGTTCTTCCCGGACGTACGCACGCACCACGACCTCGGTCAGCTCGGTCGCTTGACGCTCAACGCGTTCGCTGACCACTGGGAGCGGTCCGCTACCGTCCACCGTCAACACCTCGAGCACTGCTGGCCGGCGTCATCTCCGAGCAGCCGCTGCCTCTTCATGCTGGACTGCGTGGCCGCGCTCCGCCGCCTCGCCGAGGAGGCGCATCCGCAGATGCCGCTCGCAGCGCCGCTCCGAAAGAACAACCACTTCGCCGGTTGGCCGTTCGTCGAGTACCGTCGGACGCCGTGGTACGAACGGAAGCCGCCCTTCACCGTGCATCCGAATACGGCGCACACGGAAAGGCCCGTCCGCCACGCGGCGCTCATGACGTTCACGGAGTTCGCCTTCTTCGCCGAGCGCGTAGGTGCGTTCCAGCGATGGCTCGCGATCGCACAGCTCGACCGGGTCACGCATGATGGCTTCACGGACTTCGACGCGATGCAACGTGCGATGGACGGCCTCTACCACAATCCGAACCTCAGGGCACGCGTCCTGAACTCGGCTCGAACGTAAGGAGCAGGTCAATGGCCAAACCGAAAAGGAAACGCGGCAAGCGGTATGTGAGAGCCGCGGTGTACGGCTTCTACCGCGCGCTCCACGGAGGATTCTCCAGCCACCTCACCGGCAGGGAGACGCTCGGCGAGCAGCGCCAGAAGTTCGCCATCATGGTCGCGCGCGAGCTCGGCTGCAAGACCATCCCCACGTTCACCGTGAAGACCACGCTCGACGAAGCGGTTGCGTGCTTCAATGACCTGCGCGCGGCCTGACCGCAACTCACTACCCGGAGAACGGATGACAGATCCTCCCGCACGAGCCACACGCGCCGCCGGTCAGGACGTCGTCACCGACGCGCCGCCGCTGAAGCTGTCGCTCAAGATCGCCATAATCTATGAAGCCTGTCTTCGGAGGGGACCCCGGAAAGCGACGACGTTCAGGGCCCGTAACCTTTGGGTCCGGATCACGAAACGGTACGG
>CAYGGS010000147.1:0-1722 GCA_964349545.1 uncultured Gammaproteobacteria bacterium | reverse complement strand
GATCCCGCAGGCGCGTGATGGCGCGGGGAACATCACGTCGTGGTACTACCTCGAGTACCGGCAGCCGATCGGCTACGACAACGTGACAGGGTTCACGCCGACCGTCCAGCAGCTCGGTATCCCGAACGGCGCGTTCGTACGGCTCGGCCCCGTCGGCGACGACATGACCACGACGCTCCTCGATATGACCCCCGGATCGCGTTCAGGAGGGCTCGACATCTTCGAACCGACGCTGCAGGTCGGCTCGTCGTACCTCGATCCGGTCGCGGGCGTCAGCTTCGGCATCGTGTCGCGGAACGCCGCGTCGATGGCCGTCCGCGTGAAGTTCGGCGGTGCGTCGCTCTGTACATGGAAGGCGCCGACCATCACCGTGAGGTCGCTACGGTCCTCGGGCAAGTCCGGCGCCGAACTCTCGTACGCGATGACCGTGAAGAACAACGCGACATTGTGCGGAAAGCAGACGATGGAGCTGCGTACCACGTCGAAACCGGCAAGCTGGAAGGTGACCGTGAGCAAAACGACGAAGAAGACGTTCGACCTCCTGCCCGGCGCGTCGAAAAAGTACATCATCCGCATGACCTCGCCGAAAACCGCAGTAAGCAAGAAGTACACCGTGAAGCTCGAAGCGCGGTTCACCGCGAAACCCACGCTGAAGAAGTCGTATTCGCTGCGACCGACAGTGATGCGATAAGTAACTTCCTTGGGACTGTACACGACGAAACTCATTTTTTTGTATTCTGTCGCGCGGCACACCGGGTCGCTTGTTGCCTTTTTTCCCCGTTTGCGGGATGATGGAGGTGGATAGGGCTGACCAATAACCGAAACTATCATGAAAAAAGTCACGTTATTCCTGCTCATCGCGGCGGTCGCGGGCACCCTGGTCGTCGCGGGCTGCGGAAAGAAGGTTACCGTCAAGACGCAGAACGGCGACGTGGACGCCGATTTCGACGTCGGTACGAACAGCGCGAACATCAACGTTAACGGCAGCACGCTTCAGACCGGCGATTCGATCAAATTGCCGTCGGACTGGCCGAACGACGTATATGTGATCGATGGGACGGTCAAGGCCGCGTGGTCGACCCCGAACGTCAGCTATTCGGCGTCGCTCGAGACGACGAAATCGCTCAACGAGGCGAAATCGCTCTACGAGTCGAAGCTGTCGACCGACGGCTGGACGATCACAATGACCGGCGCGATCGATGTGCACTCCGCCGCCATCATCGCGACCAAGGGGACGAAGTCCGTGCAGGTCTCGATCGGCGATGCGGACGGCCCGACCGTGGTGATCCTCACCGTGGTGCTGAACAACGGGACGGATACCGCGACGGACGAATAGGCCGTTGCGTCAGCTTGGAGCGTGTGCTGACGCATGGCGGTAACGCACTCTGAGCATATGGAACAGCAGCCGCGTACATCGTTTCTCGACCGGCTCGTGAGTCCGCTCGTGATGTGGTCGTTGATCATGGCAGGCGCCATAGGGTGCTGGTCGTTCCTTTCGCACGATGCGCTCTGGCGGAGCCAGTGGTGGATGACCGTGCTGCTCGTGATCGGCGTGGCGTACTGGATCACGATGATGCGCGGCGCGCTCGCGGTCAACCGACAGGCCGGACAACCGACGGTCAAGAACACCGTCATCGTCGACCGCGGCGTGTACGCGATCGTCCGTCATCCGATCTACTCCGGCGACGTGTACCTGATGACGGTCCTCGCGCTCGTGTATCC
>CAYGGS010000146.1:0-1731 GCA_964349545.1 uncultured Gammaproteobacteria bacterium | reverse complement strand
CGCTCGGGTATCGCGTCGCGACACCGGCGCTGAACGGCGTTCCCGAGAGCATCATCCGGTCGGAACTGAAGCGCGCCGGCTTCCCCGAGGACGGCAAACTTACGGTCTACGACGGCCGCACCGGTGCTCAGTTCGAGCAGAAGGTGACCGTCGGCATGACCTACATGCTCAAACTCAATCACCTCGTCGAGGATAAGATCCACCAGCGTTCCATCGGCCCGTACTCGCTCGTCACCCAGCAGCCGCTCGGCGGCAAGGCCCAGTTCGGCGGGCAGCGGTTCGGTGAGATGGAGGTCTGGGCGCTCGAAGCGTACGGCGCCGCGAACTCCCTTCAGGAGATGCTGACGATCAAGTCGGACGACGTCTCGGGACGTTCGAAGGCGTACGAGGCGGTCATCAAGGGTGAACCGATCAGGCGGCTGAACGTACCGGAATCCTTTAACGTGCTCGTCCGCGAGCTGAAGGGTCTCGGTCTGAACGTCGAGCTCATCGGTGCGAAAGTACTGGACGCCCCGGCGGAAGAGGCGGCGCCGGCATCCCGCATGAAGGAAACCGAGGACCGCGACGCGAAGAAGAACGTTAAGGAAAAGGCAGAGGTATAGCATGTTCCAGGACGACCGCCAGCCACTCGATTTCAAGGCCATACGGCTGAAACTCGCCTCGCCTGAGGAGATCCTCGCGTGGTCGCACGGCGAGGTGACGAAACCGGAGACCATCAACTACCGCACGCAAAAACCTGAAAAGTCCGGGTTGTTCGCCGAGGAGATCTTCGGACCGTCGAAGGACTGGGAATGCTACTGCGGAAAGTACAAGCGCATCCGCTACAAAGGCATCGTCTGCGATAAGTGCGGCGTCGAGGTCACCCGCTCGATCGTCCGCCGCGAGCGCATGGGCCACATCACGCTCGCTGCGCCGGTGTCGCACATCTGGTTCCTCCGCGGCGTGCCGTCGAAGATCGGACTCGCGCTCGACCGGAGCGTCATGGAGCTCGAGAAGGTCATCTACTTTGCGAACTTCATCGTCACGCACGTCAACGAGGGGCTCCGCGAGGAGATGCTGACGCAGATCGGGAACGAGTACGCATCGAAGAAGAAGCAGATCGATGCGGAGTTTTCCCGCCAGCAGCAGGAGATCAAGCAGAAGCAGGTGAGGTCCGATGCCGTGGATGAGAAGGGCGCGGTCGACGAGGAATCGATCGCGAAGGGCGTCGATGCCGCGACCGAGCTGAAGCTCCAGCAGCTGAAGACGCTCCAGGACGCGGTCGAGCTCGCGAAGAAGGAGCTTAAAAGCATTGAGAAGTACCAGATCATCACCGAACAGCAGTACCAGGACCTCTCGTTGAAGTACGGCCATGTCTTCACCGCGTCGATCGGCGCCGACGCCATCCATAAGCTTCTCGGTGAGATAGATCTCGACAAGACGATAACCTCGCTCGAGGTCGAGGCCGCCGAGGCGGCCGACAACAAGCGCCGTCGTATCGTGCGCCGTCTGAAGCTTTTCAAGAACTTCCAGAAGAACAGGCTCCGTCCCGAGTGGATGATCATGACGGTCATCCCGATCATCCCGCCGGATCTCCGGCCGATGGTCCAGCTCGACGGAGGCAGGTTCGCGACCTCCGACCTGAACGACCTGTACCGCCGGGTGATCAACCGGAACAACCGGCTCAAGCGCCTGATGGAGCTGCGCGCCCCCGACATCATCATCCGGAACGAGAAGCGCATGCTCCAGGAG
>CAYGGS010000145.1:0-1750 GCA_964349545.1 uncultured Gammaproteobacteria bacterium | reverse complement strand
GGGTACAATGAAGAGCCCCTGATGGGCGCGCTCGATCGCATCACACCGGGGTCGCTTGTGGTCGCCGAGCTCTCGAGCTGGAGACTGGAACGCCTCGAGAGACATCGACGGTCACCGCATATCGCTTTGTGCACGAACGTCATGCCCGATCACCTCAACCGGTACGACGGATTCTCGGATTATGCCAGAGCTAAGAGGATCATCTTCGATCACCAGCGTCCTGACGATATAGCGATACTCAACAGGGACAATGCGGTCACGCGGCGTTTCGGTGCGTCAGTACATGGTGCACGCTGGTGGTTTTCGTTGCACCCGTTCGCCGAAGAGAACGGCATGTTCATGCGAGGGACTAAAATCATCATGAGGTCATTCGGCAGGGAAACGACCGTCGGTACGCTTTCCGCCGACGTCCTGCGCGCCTCTCATCAGGCCTCGAATGTGCTTGCTGCGGCGCTCACCGCGCGATTGGGCGGTGCATCGATCTGTTCAATCAGACATGTCATAGCGCATCTACCGGTCATTCCGCACCGTCTTGAACGCATACGTACGGTGGGCGGGGTGACCTACATCAACGACTCGGCTGCGACGACGCCGGATGCGGCAGCGGCAGCGCTCAAAGCGATCAAAAAACCGGTCATCCTCATCACAGGCGGGACTGATAAAGGACTTAACTTCGTTCAGTTCGCACGGTCGCTTCGAACGCGATGCAAGGACTTGGTCTTCCTTGATGGCAGCGCGACCAGGAAGATCGTCCGTGCAGTCCCGTCATTGTCGACGGTACCGGTGGTCCGTACGATGCGCGATGCGGTCCGTCATGCACGTTCGCTCGCGACCAAGGGTGATACGGTTTTGCTGTCTCCGGGCGCAGCGAGCTTCGAGCTGTTCAAACATGAGTTCGATCGCGGTGATCAATTCAGGGCAATCATAGGATCACTACGTCCATGACCAACCGCGGACATCAGCCGGATACGATACTGCTCATCATCCTCGCGGTGATCGTGGCGTTCGGTCTCATAGCACTTTCGAGCGCGAGCACGGTCGTTGCGCATCAGCAGTACGGCGACAGTGCCTACCTTTTGAAGCAGCAGCTACTGAGCGCGCTCATCGGCGTTCTCTTCTTTGCGATGACATACCGGATCGATTATCGGGTATGGAAGCGGTTTGCGTTCCCGCTCCTCCTCGTTTCGATCGGTCTCCTTATTGCCGTGTTCCTGCCTGGCATCGGCGTCGAGCTGCAGGGAGCGCAACGCTGGGTGCACTTCGGTCCGCGTCTGTTCCAGCCCGCGGAGATCGTCAAGCTGCTGCTCCTCATCTATCTTGCGAAATGGTTGAGCGAACGGGGCAAGGAGATCCATGACCGTACGAGCGGACTCTGGCCGTTCCTGACCGTGCTCGGTGTCATTACGCTTCTCATCATGTTACAGCCCGACATGGGTACGATGACGATCATATTCGTCATCGCCCTCTCATCGTATTTCATCGCAGGTGCGCCGCTCCGTGATTTCGTTCTGATCTCCGGCATCGCCGTAACAGCGTTCGCAATACTGGTCAAAATTGCGCCATATCGGGCGCAGCGGCTTATGGTGTTCCTGAATCCGCAGCTTGATCCGCAGGGCATCGGGTACCACGTGGCGCAGAGCGTACTTGCGATCGCGTCAGGGGGGTTGTTCGGTCTCGGTCTCGGGCACTCCCGGCAGAAGTTCAACTAGCTGCCGGAGGCCTCGAGGGACTCGATCTTTCCCGTTGTCGC
>CAYGGS010000144.1:0-1755 GCA_964349545.1 uncultured Gammaproteobacteria bacterium | reverse complement strand
ATATCCGTGCGTACCTGTTCGCGAAACAGTCGATCGACAGACCGATCGAAAGGGCGGTGTTATTGGAGACGGTCACGTCGACCCTCTTCCACGTGCCCGGCTCGCTCTGCGTGCCGGGTCCTGTCGACGTATAGCCGAACAGGCCCCCGAGTTTGACGGGCGTCGCGCTCGGTGTATCTTGCTCTACCCGCTC
This sequence comes from uncultured Gammaproteobacteria bacterium, assembly GCA_964349545.1. Taxonomy (GTDB): domain Bacteria; phylum Patescibacteriota; class Patescibacteriia; order SBBC01; family SBBC01; genus CAINXF01. The sequence continues at coordinate 1,562 of CAYGGS010000144.1, read as the reverse complement.
CTTATGATAGAAATCAAAACCTTGAGTGCCATTGCATTTATTCGCATCAGCGCCCCAGCAGCGGGTGATGAGCCCCCCGGCATCACGGTTCATCTGCTGTTCCCACCACGGAACATCGGTGAAATAATTCTGGCTTATCTCGATCTTGACCCAACCGGTCACGTGGTAGGTCCGTTTCTGTCTCGATTCGATGCCGATGTTCTGCGCAGCCCATGCCTGTTGACCCACCCTTGTCAACGCCGAAGCATTGACGTCGGCCGAATGTGATCCGGTACTTCCGGGGTGGGTCACGTTCGACTGCGTGGTGGTGGGAGGAGACGCGCCGGCTACGCTCCAATTATCAAGCACGCCGCCGGTCGCCTGCTCGAAACTTGGGTTCGGCAGGATGTTCGTCGGCGAACCGAGCGCCACGGTGTACAGTGCGTTCCGGTCCAGCAGTCCGGCATCGATGGTCATCTTCCTTGAATCGACGACCCCGTCCTCGTCCTCGTCCGCTTCGTTGTAGCTTATCCTCGCCTTTTGTACCTCGATGTTTTCCCACTCGGTCGGACGGAGGGCATTCTGGGTCAATTTATAGAAATGAACGTTGTACGGCGAGAACGATGCGGCGTTCATCGCACGATCGAAGTTCGCAGTGATCAGCGAGTTGCGGCAGACGTCCGTCGCGCCGTACGGCGGGTTCGTCGGCGGGACGATGTTCGGCCTCTCGGAGCAGCAGCCGTTGAAACCGCACGCCTGAGCCGGCTGGGGACACATGGAATCCGTGAGGCACGCAACGCATCCGGGCGGCCTGACCATGAACGCAGCGACGTTGCTTAGTATGGAGGCTCCATTTTGCACGGCGACCTCGTTGCCACCCCAGTTGGTGCCGGCGGGATATTGAAAATTGAGCAAGGGGTCGTTGTCTGCGATATACTGCGGCGCTATGGACACGATCTCCGTGTCCGCCCACGACGTCGTAGTCGCATCGATCGTGCCGGGCACACCAAGGGGGAGGCCATAGTACAGTACCCTGCTCGTCCCCTTGGCATCCCCGAAATTCTGGCCCAAGATCCTGACAGTCGTCGTTTCAGAACCCATGTTCGGATCGAGCTTGCAAATGCCCGGAGTTTCAATCAGGTTAACGTCGAAATCAGTCGAGGATTGCGCGGTCACGCCGTCCCACCGCTGGAGCGTGATCTGGCCGTCCACTGCCTGTTCGCCCGGCCGCGACTTGTTCGGTACCTCGGCCGTGACATGACATGAATATTCGTTTGGACTACACCTCCAATCTATCGGGCCGCAGACCGCTACGTTCGGCCAGGTGTTCCGCCGGGCAGCATTGAATATGATCGCGCTGCCACCGGTGCAGTGTCCGGCCGAACCGCAGTCGTTGTCGGAATCGCACGCGACCCCGACGTTCTCGTCAACACAGATGCCCCTCCGGTAGTTGTCGAAATGGCAGCCGTCAATGCCGACCCACGTCCCGACCGCACCGGACATCGGTCCGAAGCTTTTAATGTCGGGCGTACAGTGAGAAGTCACGAGATCGCAGATGCTGTCTGTGCAACCGTTCAGCTGGC
>CAYGGS010000143.1:0-1755 GCA_964349545.1 uncultured Gammaproteobacteria bacterium | reverse complement strand
GTTCTCAAGAACGTACGCATCGGTACGCCGGACACCTCGACCGGATGCTGGAACGCCACAAACAATCCTCGCTTCGCGCGTTCCTCAGGTTTCATTTCCAAAAGGTTCTTGCCACCCAACACTGCTGATCCCCTCGTCACCTTATAACCCGAATGTCCTGCAAGCACCATCGCGAGCGTGCTCTTTCCCGACGCGTTCGGTCCCATGAGCACATGCACCTCACCGGACTTCAGGGTCAGCGAAACGCCCCGCAGTATCTCTCCCCTCCTTTTCAAGGAGGGGCTGGGGGTGGGAGCGCCCGCAACGGCTACATGCAAATTCTTGATCGCAAGCGTGTTCATCCGCCGAAGCTCTTCTCGATTATCCTGCGTATCCCGAAGGGAACGACGGTCGAAGGATTGCGTCGCCGTTCCTTCTTGTACCACAACGCCCGCTGCTGCACGTTCGCCCGTTTCGGCGGACGGCGTTTCTGTCCGACCTTCCTGCGTTTCATGATTGCAGGTCTCATAACGCGTCGATCGCATCAAGTATCTCTGGATCCGATGGCAATCCCCGCATTACGTACCTAATGATACCGTGCTTGTCGATCAGTACGACGCTCCGCTTGATCATATCGTGGTTGAACAGTTTCTTGGTCGCGCCGTACGACCGGGATACCGCCATGCCGGCATCGATGAGCAGCGGGGTCTTTAGGCTGTATTTCTCCCAGAAGCGGAGGTGCGAATTCGCATCGCCGTTGTTGATGCCGAACACGGCGACGCCGCGCTCCTGGAACGCGTTCCAATCATCGCGGATGGCGCAGAGTTGCTTCACACACCCTGGTGTGTCATCGCCCGGATAGAAGATGAGCAACACCGGTTGCTTTCCATGAAATGCGGCAAGTGTAACGGTTGCACCCTCTTGGTCGTCGAGAGTGAAATCGGGAGCCTTGTCACCTATGGCAATATCATTGGTCATAGTCGTTTCAGTTGTTTCGTGCAATCGGTGCACAGGCCGGATGCCGAAAGCCGCGACGTCATGACCGTCTGCGGTCCGAACATCTTCCGTTGGACGTAATCGTGCAGCGCCCTGCTCGTGAGCCGCCGCGTCTTACCGCACCGCTGGCAGGTGAAGGTCGCCTCATGGTGACTGTGCCCCACATAGCGTTTCACGCCGTCGTCGGAATCCACGACCGCGATCTCGCACCGTGTTACCAACCACCCGAGGTTGCGGTAGAGCGTGGTCTTCGCGCACCCGGCGACGGAACGCACAGCATCTGCCGTAACAGGTCGCGTACTTGCTTTTATGGCGCGAAGGATGTGCTGTCTTTGCTTGGTATGGCGTTGCGTCATATGCTTAATGGGACTAAGTTCCATTAATGAAATCCTATCCCTCTTTCTGATCACCGTCAACATATAGCTGTCCATTCGAGACCATCCGAAATCCACGTAGGCCGATCCCGCAAGTTCCATGCTCACCAATCCTTGTCATCCACGCTCACAGCGTGTACTCTTATGGTGATGCTCTATGAATAATACCCGACGTAACAAGCGAATGATTGCCCATTATTCCGGACGCCTCGCCACGACGCTGGTGATCGTAACGGTCGCTCTTTTTGTTTCCTCATCATCGCACCGGACCGCCGCCCAGACGCCGACACCGGTCACTGCCTGCGGTTCGTACAGCGGAAGCCTCGTATTGACACAAAACGTATCGACCACTAGCGGCAACTGCATTACGCTGGCATCAGGCTCGACGTTCGACGGCAACGGTCAT
>CAYGGS010000142.1:0-1766 GCA_964349545.1 uncultured Gammaproteobacteria bacterium | reverse complement strand
TCATAGGGCTAATGGCCGCACCGTTCGGGGTCCGAGATGCCCTGCGGGCAGGACGTGATCATATAGTGGTAGACGCGGCCGGCGAGGAGGCCGGAAAGCGTGACCGAGTGGCCGTTGGTTATGTCGGTACGGCCGGTATCATCGCCGGATTTCACGTACGTGTACCCGTTGAACGACCCGTCGTCATCCTCGATGCCGTACTGGATGGACGAATCGGATGCCGTATCGGTATCCCAGGTGATGACGGTCTTCCATGAGCCGTCGCCCTGGTCGGTCGGCGTCGCGACGACGGTCGATACCTCCGGCACCTTATTGCTCACGCTGATGGTGACGATCGGAGAGACGCCGACGTGACCGATGACGTCATACGCACGCGCCACGAGGTTCGACGCGCCGTCCGGCATGAGCTTCGTGTCGTACGATGCCGTGACGAGGCAGCTGAACGAATCGCCGTTCGACGTGCACTGCGTCGGCGCAACGGCGTAGCTCGCGAGCACGGTATCGGGGTTCAGCCGTACCAGGTCGAACCGGGTCACGAGCGCCTCGTCCTGCGCGCTCATGACGACGGTGATCGTGCCGAACAGGGTCGAGGACGAGTTCGGGACCTGGAGGCTCACGTTCGTCGGCGCGCTCACGTCGCAGGAGTGCGTGATGGTGAAGCTCAGGTACAGCGCGGGATTCGTCTGGTTATGGTCGGTCCACACGCCGGGGACGCTCCAATCCACGGGATTGCCGTACCGGTCTTGCGAAGCGATCGCGAAGTAGTACGTGTGCCCCGAGTAGACGTAGTTCATGCTGGTCAGCGTCACGGTGTGGTACAGGGTTCCGCCGGTATGCGCGCCGGTATCGAGCCCTTCCGGCATCAGGACCGTCCCGCGCTCGTACTGCGGCACGCCGTTGACCAGCTGCTCGCCCCACTTGAGCCTCGTGTCGCCGTACTCGTCCGTGGTCCAGGATATCTTGACGCTGGTGGACGGGGGGGCCGTATTGCAGTCCGCGGAGGGCGGTATGGATATCCGGTTCACGGGAGTGGTCGAGGTATCGAACTCCCCGAAGAAGATGCTGTTCGGCATCACGGTCGGCGGCGTCAAGTCGGCGACCACGGTCAGATTCACGGGAACGACATCTGCTCCGGGCGTCAGGAGGTTGGCATCCGGGGCGAGTACGGTGAGCGTCGTCGAGTAGGTGCCGAGCGTGAGCTGCGGGGACAGGGCGGGTGCCGTCATGATGCAGACGGTCACCACTGTCCTCCGTGCGCCTGCGGTAAATCCGCTGATCATCGACGGGAACGGACCGTCGCAGTTGCCGGTAAGCGACAGCTTGATCCAATTCTCCGCCGGTTGCGCGATGCTCCAGTTGAGCTCGGTCTCGGACGCGCCGCTGTTCCGGATCTCCAGCGTCGGTTTCGCGGCCTTGCCTTGCTCGACCGATACGTTCAACGGTCGCGGTGCGGTCTCCATGATCGGCGGCGGCGTCACCTTGAGGTTGACGGTGATCTCGACGGACGACGGCACGGCTCCGGGCGAGGAGATGGTGAGCTTTCCGCTGTAGTCGTTGATGCCGAGTCCCGCGGCGCTGACCTGGATGCGAACAGGATTTGCCGGATCGTTGTAGACGGTTCCCGACGTCGGGGTGATGGAAAGCCAGGGTGCGCCGGTGACCGTTCCCGTCCAGCCGGCAGCGGCGCCGCTCTGGACGGTGAGGAACTGGTCCGGCGCGGCATGCCCCTGCACCGCTTTGAAGTTGTAGGTGGTCTTGTTGACGGA
>CAYGGS010000141.1:0-1785 GCA_964349545.1 uncultured Gammaproteobacteria bacterium | reverse complement strand
TTCTACTTCACGATCGATGAACGGAACATCCGGCGGTTCTGGGTCAGGCTCGTCCCGAAGCGGTATCGCGACCGCGTCACGAACGTCGCCCGGCAGTCGGTCGAACGGATCGGCAGCTGGTTCAGGGGGCAGCTCCTCGTGTCGCTGGCGATCGGGAGCTTAAGTTATGCCGCGTTCTACTTCCTCGGCGTGCCCGATGCGTTGCTGCTCGCATTGATCGGTGCGGTCGCTGCGTTCATACCGGTCATCGGCGCCGTCGTCGGCGTCGCGCCGGCCGTGCTCCTCGCGCTCACCGTGAGCAACGTGACGGCGCTCATCGTGCTCGCGGTCGGCGTCGCGATCAACGTGTTCATCGCGAACGCGGTCGTACCGAAGGTCATGTCGAAGGCGGTCGGGTTGAACCCCGTCGTCATCGTCATCGTCATGCTTGTCGGTACGCAGCTTGCCGGCGGCGTCGGCCTGCTCCTCGCGATCCCGGCGGCGTCGGTCATCGATGTCATCGTCAAGGAACTGAGGCCGAAGGAACGGCTCGAGGAGGCGTCCCATGGCGCGTGAGCGGCAGTACACCACGTTCGACTTCTCGACGAGCTCGATCCTCCGGTTCTTCCTCGTCGTGATCGGGCTGCTGTTCCTGTGGTCCATTCGTAACGTCGTCGCGATCGTGCTTTTCTCGGGAGTGCTCGCCGCGGCCATCACGCCGCTCGTCGAGGCGCTCCACCGCCGCCGGGTGCCCCGCGGCCTCGGCATTGCCTTCGCGTATGTCTTGATCATCGCCGTCATCGTGGCGGTCGTGCTCCTATTCGGCCAGCTCGTGAGCGACCAGCTGCGCGAGCTCGCCGCGAACTTCCCGTCGTTCTACGAGAAGGTGATGCGCTACTTCACCGGGTCGGACGGCGTGAACACGGCGATCGCCGAGTCGATCCAACGCTGGCTGAACTCGCTCAACACGACGATCGTCGGCATGTCGAAGCAGGTGGTCACCGGTACGTTCGACCTGTTCGGCGGCGTGTACACTTTCATCGGCGTGCTCATCCTGTCGTTCTACATGGTCGTACAGAAAGGGAGCATCAAGCGCCTCGTCGACGTCGCCGCACCGTCGCACTACATCCCGTACTTCTACCAGCTCGTTGACCGGGTCGAGGCGCGGCTGGGCGGGTGGGCGCGCGGCCAGATGCTCCTAAGCCTCGCGATCGGGACGCTGTCGTACTTCGGCCTGCTGATCATCGGCGTGAACTATGCGGTCGCCCTCGCGCTCATCGCGGCCATCACCGAGCTGATTCCCTTCGTCGGTCCGTTCATCGGCGCCGTTCCGGCCGTGCTCGTCGCGTTCGGCCAGTCGCCGGTCCTCGCGCTCATCGTCGCGCTCATGTACATCGTCATCCAGCAGCTCGAGAACAATTTCATCGTTCCTAAGGTAATGCAGCGGACGACGGGCCTCAACCCGCTCGTCATCCTGCTCGTCATGCTGGTCGGCGGCAAGCTCGCCGGCATCGCCGGTGTCATCCTCGCGATCCCGGTCACCCTGATCGCTGATGCATTTTTTGAAGACTTTTTCAAAGAGGATGATGTCACAGAACAAGCAGGACAACCGGAAGGCGACATCTAATTATTTCGGAGGGAAAACCCTAACGGTTTTTCCTTCCAACAACCTCCCTTTCCGTATAAGGTGTCGCGCCTTCTCGCTCGTCTAGGGTCCCGACCCCGCTTAGCGGGGTCACCCTGATACTCGCTCGTACGGCGCGACAGGACATTTGATTATATGAATAATTCAAATCAATCTGATGC
>CAYGGS010000140.1:0-1792 GCA_964349545.1 uncultured Gammaproteobacteria bacterium | reverse complement strand
GCGGACGCGCCGGTCGCGACGATGACGCAGTCCGCCGTATACGCGGCGTCATCGGTCTTCACGGTGAACGGTTTCTTCGAAAAGTCCACCGACGTGACGTTCGCGTCGACGATCATGGTACCGAACCGCTCGGCCTGCGCCCGCATGTTCGCCATGAGCTCCGGACCGGTGATCCCTTTCGTGAACCCAGGAAAATTCTCGACCTCGGTGGTCCACATGAGCTGCCCGCCCCACGCCGCTCCGGCGATCACGAGCGGCGAAAGGCCGGCGCGCGCCGTGTAGACCGCGGCGGTGAGCCCGGCAGGTCCCGAACCGATGATGATGACGTTGCGATGGTCAGGCATAGAAATTCCTCAATGAAAAACTAGGTGATGGCACCAGTATACTACACCATACCCTTCCCCTCAATGAGGGGAAGGGAGGAAGTCGAGCGCAGCGAGACGACGGAATGGGGTGAAATACACCTCCCCTTTCAAAGGGGAGGGGAGCAAATATCCTGCGAGCGAAGCGAGCGAGGAAATTGCGGAGTGGGGTTAATAATCAGTCATGCATCGCAAGCTTCGTGAACGCCCGTCCGAGCGCCTCGATGCTGTCTGAATCATGTATGGAAACGACGACAGGCATGTGTCCCAGTTCCTTGAAGAACCGTGCTGCCTTTGCGATATCATCGGGTTCGGTCAGGTCCGATTTCGTCAGCACGACGAGCTCCGGTTTCTCGTCCAGTCCCCTGCCGTACGCAGCGAGCTCGCTGCGGATCGTGCGGTAGGCGTTGTCGAGATTCTGGTGTTCGAGCGATACGCAATGTGCGATGACGCGCGTGCGCTGGATATGCCGCAGGAATTTGTGCCCGAGTCCCCTACCCTTTGCCGCGCCTTCGATCAATCCGGGGATGTCGGCGAGCACGAGTTCGCCGAACATGCCGAGGTTCGGTTCGAGCGTCGTGAATGGGTATGCGCCGATCCGCGCACGCGCTGCAGTCAGCTCGTTCAGAAGGCTCGACTTTCCCGCGTTCGGCAGACCGATCAACCCGACATCGACGACGAGCCGCAGCTCGATGGTGAAGTGCGCCTGTTCACCAAGACGGCCCGGCGTCGCCTTCATCGGTGTGACGTTCGTCGACGAACGGAACACGTAGTTCCCGCGTCCGCCGTTGCCGCCGTTCAGCACGAGCTCCCGATGTCCGGCCTTCGTGAAGTCGAACGCCTTGCCGGTGCTCTTGTTCTGCACGTACGACCCGACCGGGACGTTCAGGACGAGATCGTCGCCGTCCTTGCCGTGCTTGCGCGAGTCCTTCCCGTCCTCGCCGTGCTCCGCACGAAATTCCTTATGTCCGCGGAACCGCGCGAGCGCGGTCAGGTCGGACACGGCCTCGAGGTACACGTTCCCTCCCCTGCCCCCGTTGCCGCCGGACGGCCCGCCCTTCGGCGCGGACTTCTCATGACGCCACCGGACGACGCCGTTGCCGCCCTTGCCCGCCTTCAGCTCGATCTGTACCTCGTCGATGAATGCCATAGATATCTATACTACCACGTTTCATGTAATAATTTACATTTGTTCTGGGTATAAATTGAACACCCTCATCTTCCGTGATGAGGGTGCGTGAATCCTGAAACGATCTTTCCGGTAGTTTCGTCTACCGGTACGTGGCCTTGTGGGGGCCGAAGGAGGTCACGGTCACCGCGCCGGGGAGAACCGGAGCGACGACCCGTTCGCCGGACGAGCTGCCGCGATCGGGGTGTTCGTGGCCGCGCTGGCGGGGACGTACACCTCGATGAAGTCGACGACGTACTTC
>CAYGGS010000139.1:0-1884 GCA_964349545.1 uncultured Gammaproteobacteria bacterium | reverse complement strand
GTCGATCGCCTGCGTGTTCGGGACCGGCAGCGTCCCGGGGTGGCCGGTGCAGACCGGGCAGATCAGCGTGTTCGGCGGTGCGCCCTCCGAGGCGTTGTCGCAGCCGCAGAACATCTTTGACTTAGTTTTTAGCTGGACATGTATCTCCAGGCCGATAATCGCTTCAAGCTTCATATACCATCATTCTACCAGTGATCAGCGTATGCGAAAAGGCACCATCTCATTCCTTTCTTGTTGAGAGATGGCGCCTTGCGGTGTTCACGAACGAACTGGCTTTTCGGTGTGGTAATACAGATCGTGGGACTCGGTGATCCCTGCCCGGCACGTCAGCGCTGAACCACCGTGTGCGGCGACTTGCCGACGCCTTCGCACGGGCGGCTCTGCATGTTCATGTGGTACCTGAGCAGGTACCGGTCCGGATCCGTCGGTTCCAGATGCTCCATCCCTGGAACCACATCCAGAGGAAGGTCCTCGGGACAATCGCAGTGGCCGCAATGGCCGAAGAAATCGTCCATGACGGGCTTACCTCCACGCGGTCACGGGATCGACATCGAAGAAACGGCAATCCGGTCGGGCGAGTTCCTCGTTCGCACCAGGAGTCGTCTCGAGCCAGTCGTCCCAACAGCGCACCCCGTACTTCTCGGCATCGCCGGGGTCGTCAACCTCCTCCCCCGAAAACACCGGGATGGCGCTACCGTCGGGGAACAGCTTCTGCGTGTGGTGCGCAGCAAGCTTGCATCCCTTCGTCCCGCAACGGCCGGACTTCCAGTACTTGTCCGCCTCGCGCATGGACATGCACGCCGCGGCCGTCGCGAACACACGCTGTTCCCAGGTGAGATCGAGCAGGCTGCAGATCACCCGCTGCCCCCGCCAGAACATCCGGCGGAGCTCGACCACGACCGACGGACGGAGCATCTGCAGTTCGTCCAGCATGACGACCTCGTAACCCTCGACCATCCCCGGGATCTCCTGCTCCTTGCCCCGGTCAGCGACCACGACGGGGATGTCGGTCGGCGGCACGATGAGCTTCGATCGCGAGTAGAGGATCGAGGGATCGCCCTTGCGCGTGTCCCAGCTGGGCTTCACGACGACGACACGCACGCCGCGTTCCAGGTACTTGCCCGCGTAGTAGAGCATGAGTTCGCTCTTGTCCGCGAACATCGGACCGACGTTGAGCACGATCAACGGCTCAAGCTCCTGATGGACCTCCATGCCTCCAGCTTTACTGGTCATGATCCCCCCCTCGGGAAAACGGCACACCGCACCGTAATGTCGAAGAGCAGTATATCTGCCCTCCACAAGATACTGCAAAATCTTACCCTTCTCTCAGGGTACCGTCAACTCAAATTCAAGCATTTTACCGCTGGTAAAAGTCGGCCTTGAAGTCCATCTTCACGGCACGCAGGTGTTCCACCAGAAGCGGGTGCACCTTCTTCACCTGCTCGTACAGGTCGTACACCACGGCGCGGTACGAGAAATGGCCGCCGGACTTCGAGCGGAGCTCGATGAAGTGGTGCAGCTCGCGCAGGTTCATCTTGAACAGCGTACGCTTTCTATACCCCAGTGGAATGAGGTACGTCGCGTCGTCAGGGAATTCCTTGCCGATCGTATCCACGGCGCGCGCGGCTTCCTGCATGGCTCCGTCGAACAGCGGTTTCAAACCGGCATCCTCCAGGTCACGCGGAATCTCATAACCATGATCCGTGCCAAGCGGCTGGTTGATCTGCGTAAGGACGCGGTGCCGCTGGAGGTCGCGGAACGCACCATAATCGATGAGCAGGTCGACGATGAACCCACCTGGCACCTCGAAGTGCCGCGTCAGCCAATCGCGCTCGCCCCGTTGCGACTGGACCGCGGAAATGATCTCGCGCTTCTTGTCATCAC
>CAYGGS010000138.1:0-1918 GCA_964349545.1 uncultured Gammaproteobacteria bacterium | reverse complement strand
TTAGGGATTTAGGTGAATTAAAACGTTATCCGGTGACAAATCTGAGGAGAGCGCTCGGCATGCGCGGGTACGAGCTCTGGGCGAACGTGAACGGCATCGAGTTCTCTGCTGTGCAGATACCGCGCCTTCCTAAATCCGTCGGCCACTCGCACGTGCTGCGCAGGCGCACGATGGACCGCGGGTTCCACGAGAGCGTACTCATGAAGCTCTGCGAGAAGACCGGCAGGCGGCTGCGGTCGCTGGACATGGAGGCCGGGACGGTGTGGCTCGGCATTGGCACGACGCTCGGCGGGGTAGGCGACGTGGTACGTTTGTCGGACCGGACCGCGGACACACGCGTACTGTTCAGGGAAGCCGTGAAGATATATCGGCGCGAGTGGACGACCGGTCTACCGACGTTCTTCGCCGTGTACTCGACCGACCTCGCGCCGGTGTCGCGGCAAGGAGCGCTGTTCGGGAAGCCGAAGGACTATACGTTGCCGAAGGCGCTCGACGAGATCAACGACCGGTACGGCGAGTACGTGGTCATGCCGGGCTCGATGTTCGGCCTGGCCGGGCATCACGTGCCGGACCGTATCGGGTTCAGGAAAACGGTGTCGTGGGATATAGCCGATGTCGAGAAGATGCTCATGGGGAAGGGGAGGAAACAGGATGGACAGGCCATCGATATCGTCAGGGATGAGCTATCGTAACATTACTATTGACAATGTTACAATTGTAACATATACTATATTTCTGTTACTCACTATGCCAGACAACCTATGAACGACAACGCAACGAACGCAACACTGTTGACGACCAAGCAAGCGGCGCAGATGCTCGGGGTAAGCCGCATGCAGATGGTGCGGTATATCCAGAGCGGGAAGATCGTCGCCGAAAAGGTGGGACGCTCGTACGTCATCAGGGAGCATGACCTCGACAGGATCTTCCGTCCGCTGTCCGAGCGGGATCGCGCGAGGGTCGGGCATGCCGTCGATCGCGTCGTGAAGGATTACGGCGAGACGATCCGCCTGCTGGGGAACGCCTGATGACCGACCTCACCTTGGAGCATGTCCGGGCGATCAGCCACGATCTTGCGAAACGGATCATGACGTGGGACGAGCCCATTCCGGGTTTCGATTCGCGGTTCCCGAACCTGCTTGAGAGCTGCCTCCTGACGCCGCAGCAGACCTTCGACGGAAAACCGCTGTACCCGACGCTGACCTCCCGCGCCGCCATCCTGTTCTATCTCCTCATCAAGGACCACCCGTTCAAGAACGGCAACAAGAGGATCGCGGTGACGTCGCTCCTGGTGTTCCTCTGGCTCAACGGGAGATGGATGAAGACGCAGCCGACGAAGCTCTACCGGTTCGCGCTGCTCATCGCGCAGAGCGACCCGGAGTTCAAGGAGGGGATGATCCAATTCATCGAGTCGTATGTGAAGAAACGGTCGGTGCGTCTTTCGTGAAAGACCATTTCTTTAGACCTCTGGACACCGTTCCACAACCGGTGTATGTTGTCGTAGTTATGATACAGAACAATGTGCTACGAAGTGTCGCGGTTTTTGCGGTGTTGTTCGCTCTGACGATCGGCGCAACACCGACTCCGGTGGATGCTGCCGCTGCGACGAAGGCACCGGCTGCCGTCTACGGGAAGGTGACGAAGATCACCGCGACGACGATCTACCTGAAGGGGAGCTACCTCGACCGGAGCACGATGACCTGGCAGGTCACGACGAACAAGAGGACGAAGTACTACAATTCGAAGAACAAGCTGATGAAGCGTTCGTCGATCCGCGTGGGCCATAAGGTGACGGCGACCGGCAACATCGTGAACCACACCTTCCGCATCGTCGACGTGACCGAGATCGACGACTGGAGCAAGAAGTAGGGCGATCGTCGGCTCAACACAGCGTATCATCAGGCCCGCACATCGCGGG
>CAYGGS010000137.1:0-2005 GCA_964349545.1 uncultured Gammaproteobacteria bacterium | reverse complement strand
GAACGTCATGGCGCTGGTCGCGCCGGGTTTTAGCGCGTCCGCACCGGTGCTTCAGATCCTCGTCTTCGGCACGGCAGCGATCTTCCTCGGGTACCTCTTCTCGAACGCGATCGTCGTCGTGAACCGTCAGAGGACCATGCTCTGGACGTACGCATCGGTCGCCGTCGTTTCTCTCCTCCTGTACTTCATGTTCATCCCGCGATTCTCATATTTCGGTGCGGCCGGGGTGACGGTCGCCGTCGAATGCATCGTCGCCTTCATCGGCGGATGGATCGTACTTCGTGCAGGCGCCACGCGGCTTGCGATCGGTCCGATCATGAGGATCGCGCTCGCCGCCCTCGGTATGGCAGCGGTGATGGCGTTCTGTATCGCGCTGCCATGGTATGTGAACGTTTGCATCGGTATCGTGGCCTATGCGGTGTTGATCCTGTTGTTGAGGGTAATTGATCGTGCTGTCGTGAAGGAGGTTCTCGCGAGGCCGGCCATATGATCCCGTATCACTCAAAAAGGTTTCTAATCCCGTTAGACGGCTTTCTTGATATGCGCCAAAGTGGGACTATGATTCGCGGTCAATATGATGGCCGTCTAACGGGACTAACGGGATGATACGCGTCGGGATCGATGCGCAGATCGCCAACGTGTCGCGCGCAGGGATCGGACAGTTCACCGCAGCGCTCGATCGCATGCTACCGCAGGTGGACACGGGGGCATCCTACATTCCACTGACCCCGCCGCATGAGCGTGACCTTTCGATGCCGCAGCGGTGGTGGTGGGACCAGGTGGCGCTGCCGCGACTGGCGCGCCGAGAACGGGTCGATGTGATGTTGAAACCCGGTTTTTCCTGCCCCGTACGGTCGTCGGTCCCGACCATCATGATCGTCAACGACCTCGCGGCGCGAAGATTCCCGCACCAGCTGCACAAACCATCGGCGTGGTTCTACGGCCGGTGGGCGCCGTGGACGTTCCGTTTTGCGACCCGCATCATCGCCATTTCCGAATTCACGGCCGACGAGCTCGTCCGCGAGTTGGGTATCGCACGGAACAACATCACCGTCGTGATCCAGGGAACCGGCGCTCCTGTTCCATCATCGGCCGAACGCGATGCACGACTCCTGGCGTCGCTCGGTCTCGCCGGCAGGAAGTTCGTACTACACGTCGGTACGCTGGAACCCAGGAAGAACATCGCGTTTCTCGTTCGCGTGTTCGCGAAGTACCGTTCGAGGTATCCGGACCACCTCCTGGTGCTCGCAGGGGCCGACGGGTGGCTGTCGAAGGACGTACATGATGCGGTTTCGGCGTGCCGGCTCGGCGAGAGCGTGAGGTTAACGGGCAGCGTGACGGAGGAGATGAAGAACGCGCTCTACCGAACCGCGCGCGTGCTGGCGTTCCCCAGTTTGTACGAAGGGTTCGGCAGGCCGCCGCTCGAGGCGATGGCGTTCGGGACGCCGGTCGTTGCTTCCCGCTCCAGTTCGATACCCGAGGTCGTCGGGGATGCGGGAATCCTGCTCTCGGGGTACGATGAGGACGAGTGGGTACGGTCCCTCGAGGCGGCAGCGGAAGACGGCGCTACTAGGACGCGGCTCATCGCAGCAGGCCCGCTGCGCAGCAGGGAGTTCACCTGGGAAAAGGCCGCCCGGCAGATCGCAGATATCCTTCACGACATCGTACATGGATAGCACCATGATCGGACAACGACGAACCTCGGTATGGGCGGTGCTGATGGCGTTGGTCGCGGTCGTGGTCGCCGGATTCGTCCTGTCGATCGGCCCGGTCGTCGGCGCCATCCTGCTGTTCGCCGTGATCGTCGGCATCGTGGTGTTCGTGCATCCGATCGTCGGGCTGGTCGCTTGCATCCTCTCGCTCGTTGCGGGCCAGCTCGTTCGGATCCCCATCGGTTCCGAGGGCGTGCTCCTGCCGAACGACATCCTGCTTCCTGGTCTTGCCGCGGGATGGCTCTGGAACGGCATGCTCGCGAAGCGCGTCCGGTTTCCGGCCTCGCCGCTGT
>CAYGGS010000136.1:0-2016 GCA_964349545.1 uncultured Gammaproteobacteria bacterium | reverse complement strand
GCGACGATCTCGTTCCGTGCGAGCTGGATCGCCGCGTTGCGGCCGACCGAGCGGTTGCCGGGTACGACTTTCGTTACGATCGCGAGCGACGGATCGTTCTTCTTGAAATCCTCGATGGCTGCGACGGTCCCATCGGTCGAACCGGCGTCGATGATAACGACCTCGTCCGGCCGCTGGGTCTGACGCGAAATGCTTGCGAGGAGCTCCCGTATCGTTCGCTCCTCATTGAGGACGGTAAGGACGAGGCTGACGTTCATCGTGGGTTCCCTTGCCATAATCGTTCGTACGACGTTACCACGCGGTCCCAGGTATGGTCCAGGATGAACGCATGCGCGGCTGTTCGTAGCGCTATCTCAGCAGTAGCGTCGGCATGAAGCGCATGAAGTTTCTCCGCAAGTTTTTCAGGCGTATCCGCGTGGACGGTGAGTTTCGAGAACGGCGACAGCATGATGTAATCCCGTTTCAGGTCGTTGTCGTAGAGACTGCAGACGATGGCGCCGGCAGCCATCGTCTCGAGGATGCCGAGGTAGCCGGTGCAGACGACCACGTCGGACCGCTCAAGGTAGTCGCGCGCGTTGTCGACCCATCCATGGAGCTCGATGTCCAGTTTTTTGTCGGCGATAGACCGTTCGATGGTTGGTTTAAGCGAACCGTCGCCGAGGATGGTGCAGTGGGCGTGCGGGTAGACCGCGAGCATGCGGGAGAAGAACTCGAGCACGTCGAGCGCGCCGGTGTCGGGCGCGAGCCGTCCGAAGTACAGAAGCTCGAGCCGGTCATCGGGCTTCGACGTCCGCTGGGGCACGATCGAGCCGCGCGGAACGCCGCCATACGAGATGACGGTCGGATGCTGACCGTACCATTTCACGATGTAGTCGCCCACCGCGATGGACCCGGCGCATCGTCGTTCGATCATCTTTCGGAGCCGGACGAAGAGCGGCCGTGGCGGCACGCGTCCCTCCCAGCCGTGGAACGTGATGAAGAACTTCTTGCGTAACAGTGCGAGGGACGGCCACGCCCAGACGTATGTCGGGAAATCGTGGAGATGTACGACATCCGAACCGCGGATGAGGTTCCGGTATTTCCAGAGCGAGAACCACGCGATGAAGAACGGCGTCGCTGTGAACCGCGCGATGTCTATGCCGTCGTAGGTCTCCTGGTCGGCTGCTCCGGAGGTCCTCGGGGCGAGTACGGTCACCGCATGACCGCGCGCGATGAGCTCGCGCGAGATCGACAGGACGTGCTTTTCGACGCCGCCTTTGTTCGGGTGGAACGACGTGGTGATGAAGGTGATGCGCATACTATGATATTCCAACGCTCTAGCTACTGCATTGTACTGAAAATCGACGAATTGAGCCATCGGTATCGGTTGAGTAATTCACCGTTACTTGTTCGAAGCCGCTGTTCGACGTATACTCATGCACGTCGAGCATGTATCTCATCAGATAATCACCGTTTTGTAAAAATGAACAAACCCATCGACGAACAGTTGCAGGATGAGCTGGAACAGATATCGCAGAAGAACCTTCAGAAGAACGAATCGGTCATCGGGTCGCCGCAGGGGCCGGTCATCACGATCGGCGGCAGGAAGATGCTCAACTTCGCGGCGAACAACTACCTCGGGTTCGCGAACGATCCCCGGGTGGTCGAAGCGGCGCAGCGCGCGCTCGCGCGGTGGGGGTACGGACTTGCCTCCGTCCGGTTCATCTCCGGGACGCTGTCCGTTCACAAGGAACTGGAGGAGAAGCTCGCCGCGTTCCTCGGCGTCGAGGACGCGATACTGTACTCGTCCTGTTTCGACGCGAACGGCGGGCTGTTCGAGACGATCGCCGGCGAGGGAGACTGCATCATCTCTGACCGCCTGAACCACGCGAGCATCATCGACGGCATCCGCTTGAGCAAGGCGGAGCGGAAGGTGTTCCGGCACGCCGACATGGATGACCTCGCGGCGAAATTGAAGGAAGCGAGTGCGTGCCGGCGCGTTCTCGTCGTGACCGACGGCGTGTTCAGCATGGACGG
>CAYGGS010000135.1:1159-2047 GCA_964349545.1 uncultured Gammaproteobacteria bacterium | reverse complement strand
GACCGACAGCGCATAGACGACGAGACAGCCGATCACCGTGACGCCGGACACGAGCCCATCGAGCCCGTCGAGGAACTTCGTCGTGTAGGTCATGCCGAGGATCCACACGAGCGTGAACAGGTCTGCCCAGAGCGTCAGGTGGTACGGGATGTCATTCCAGCGGAACATCGTGAAATTGACCGTGTCGAGCGGGATGGCCCCGCCGAGCGGGTTCGTGACGGACCTGATGCCGATGCCGCTGACGATGACCGTAAGCGCCGCGAGCAACGGGAACACGAACTGCAGCTTCGGGGAAAGGCGGTACTTGTCATCGAGGAACCCACCGATCATCAGGAAACATCCGCCGATGAAAAGGCCCCAGAGGTACTTCGGCAGGATACCGGTTCCCATGATGATACCGGACTTGCCGCTCAAGTACGCGATACAGGTAAAAAAACCGATGAAGATGGCCATGCCGCCGAGCAACGCGACCGGTTTCGCGTGGATCTTCCGATCGGGCGCCGCTTCCGGACGGTCCACGATGTCCGTTTTCAACGCGACAACACGAACGAGGACGGTCGCCAGCGCCGTGATCGCTGCCGGAACCACAAAGAGAACGACGGGGTTCACGATGTCCTCCGCGTGCGTTCAAGATACGATTCGAGTATCGCTGCGGCCGCAATGCTGTCCTGGTCAGCGGATGAACCTGTAAATCGATCGGCATAGGACGACGAGAGACGCTCGGCCTCGAACTCGACCGGGATGCCGAGCGACGCGCCGATGTCGGTCATCGCTGTCCTGACAGCGACAGCTTGCGGTCCTTCCTGGCCGTTCATGGACAACGGCAGACCAGCTACCACGCGGTCGATCTTTTCTTCAACGACCAGTTCTTTCAATGCCTCGAGGAGC
>CAYGGS010000135.1:0-1149 GCA_964349545.1 uncultured Gammaproteobacteria bacterium | reverse complement strand
GCCGAGATGCTTTCCCATGGTCCCAGGGGGTTAGCAGTTCGTATCCCCGCTTCGTCACGAGCACGGTCCGCTCCTCGTGCGCCGCAAGGCTGCCGTCCTTCGTCCGCACGGTCCATCCGTCGGCGTCGGTCACGACCGCAAACTCACCGGCAGTGACCATCGGTTCGACCGCGAGCGCCATGCCTTCGACGATCCGAACACCCGTGTTCGAAGCGCCGAAGTTCGGTATCGATGGCTCCTCGTGAATATGGTGCCCCACGCCGTGCCCGACGAGGTCCCGTACCACGCCGAATCCCGCCTTTTCGACCGTGGACTGTACGGCGGCGCCGATGTCGCCGGTCATTCTATCGGCACGGATCGCCTTCAAACCAGCGGCCAAAGCGCGTCGGGTGACCTCGATCAGTTTTTCTGCTTCGTTCGAGGGGCTGCCGACCGCGACCGTGGTCGCCATATCCGTAAACATGCCGTGATACTGCGCGCCGAGATCAAGACCGATGATATCACCCTCCTGCAACATGCGCGGGGCTGTCGGGATGCCATGCACCACCTCGTCGTTGAACGATACGCACAGGCTCGCGGGGTAGCCCTGATAGCCCAAAAAAGAAGGCGTCGCACCGGCGTCGCGGATGGAGCGTTCAGCGATCACGTCCAGATCTTTCGCTGCGGTGCCGGGACGGATGGCGGCGACAACGGCAGCGAGTGCCTGCGACAAGATGCGACCGCTCTGCCGTAACGCATCACGCTCATCCTCGGAGAACGGCGTGAAGGGGGTCATGTGTGGCGGCGCTCCGCGATGACTTGGGCGAGGCGCTTCGCGACCGACGCGATCGAGGGCGAGCCGTCGATCCGCTCGATCATCCCGCGCTTCTCGTACCACCGGATGAGCGGCAGCGTGAGCTGACGGTACTGACGGAGCCGCTTCCGTACCGCCTTCGGCCGGTCGTCATCGCGGATGACCAGGCGGTTACGCAACCTTTTCGGCGCCGGTTTGAACCTCACATGATAGATGGTCCCGTCCGGTGCCAAACGTCTGCCGCTCAGCCGTACCACGGCCTCACGATCGGACAGCTCGAGCGCGACGACGAAGTACGCGTCGTCGAATATCGTGGACAGCAACCGCGCCTGTGAAACGGTCCGGGGGAATCCATC
>CAYGGS010000134.1:0-2070 GCA_964349545.1 uncultured Gammaproteobacteria bacterium | reverse complement strand
AACCGGAACAACCGGCTCAAGCGCCTGATCGAGCTCAACGCACCCGAGGTCATCCAGCGCAACGAACGGCGCATGCTCCAGGAGGCCGTCGACGCGCTCATCGACAATGGCGCGCGGCACGGAAAGACAGTGACCGCCTCGACCGGCCAGAAACGCATGCTGAAATCCATTGCGGACATGTTGAAGGGCAAGCAGGGGCGCTTCCGCCAGAACCTCCTCGGCAAGCGCGTCGATTATTCCGGCCGTTCCGTCATCGTCATCGGCCCCCACCTGAAGCTGTACCAGTGCGGCCTGCCGAAGCGCATGGCGCTCGAGCTGTTCCGGCCGTTCGTCATCTGCGAGCTCATCAAGCGCGAGCTCGTCCATAACGTGCGGTCCGCGGGACGCTACATCGAGGCAGGTCACGCGATCGTATGGGACATCCTCGAGGAGACGACGAAGGGGTCGCACGTCCTGCTGAACCGGGCACCGACGCTGCACCGTCTCGGCATCCAGGCGTTCCAGCCGATCCTCATCGAGGGCAAGGCGATCCAGGTCCACCCGATGGTCTGTCCGGCGTTCAACGCCGACTTCGACGGCGACCAGATGGCCGTGCACGTCCCCCTCACCGAGGAATCGAAGCGCGAGGCGGCCGAGCTCATGCTCTCGTCGAAGAACCTTCTCAAACCCGCGACCGGAACGCCGGTCGTCAGCCCGCAGCAGGACATCGTCCTCGGGTGTTACTACCTCTCCACGATGAAGGACGTCGAGCATCCGAAGACGTTCGCCTCGGAAGAGGAGGCGATCCTGGCGCACAGCCAGGGCGTCATCGGCATCCAGACGAAGATCAAGGCACGGATCGACGGCAAGATCATCGAGACGAACGTCGGCCGTATCTATTTCAACCGCATCCTCCCGAAGGAACTCCGCTACGTGAACGAGGTGTTGAACCGCAAGACGCTAACCGAGATCATCAGCCGTTCGCTCGCCGAGCTTGATAACGAGCGTACCGTGCTCCTCCTCGACGACATCAAGAAGCTCTCGTTCGAGTTCCTGACGCGCTCGGGCATCTCATGGGGTATGGACGACCTGCAGGTGCCTGAAGGCAAGACCGAGGTCATCACGGCGGCCGAAAAGGCAATCGACGAGATCAAGGACCAGTTCGAGCTCGGGCTTCTGACCGACATGGAGCGGCATGTGAAGATCATCAACGTCTGGGCGAAGGCGAAGGAGGACGTGACCGATCTGAGCAAGAAATCGCTCGACCGGTTCGGTCCGGTCTACGCCATGATCGACTCCGGCGCTCGCGGATCGTGGGCGCAGATCAGCCAGATGATGGGTATGAAGGGTCTCGTCTCCAACCCGGCCGGCGGCACGATCGAGCTGCCCGTGAAGCGGTCGTTCAAGGAAGGGTTCGACGTCCTCGAATACTTCATCTCGACCCACGGTGCCCGGAAAGGCCTCTCGGATACGGCGCTCCGCACCGCGAACGCAGGATACCTCACCCGCCGATTGGTCGATGTTTCGCAGGACATCGTCGTGACGTACGAGGACTGCGGTGACGACACCGGATTCATCCTGTTGAAGTCGGAGAACGAGGACATGGGCGAGACGCTGTTCTCGCGCATGGTCGGCCGCGCCGTGCTCGACCCGATCGTCGACCCGAAGACGAAGAAGGTCATCGTCAAGAAGAACGAGTTCGTCACGAAGCTGCACGAGGAGAAGATCCTGAAGGCCGATCCGGACCAGGTCCGCATCCGTTCGGTGTTGAGCTGCAAGGCGAAGCGCGGGACGTGCGTCATGTGCTACGGGTACGACCTCGGATACAACAAGCCTGTCGCCCTCGGCACGGCCGTCGGCATCATCGCGGCGCAGTCGATCGGCGAGCCGGGAACCCAGCTTACCATGCGGACGTTCCATACCGGCGGCGTCGCCGGCGGCCAGGACATCACGCAAGGTCTCCCTCGCGTCGAGGAGCTCTTCGAGGCGCGTCCGGTGAAGAAGCCGGCCTTCTTGAGCGAGGTCGAAGGCCAGGTCACGATCGAGGACGCTCCGGAGTACAAGATCGTGAAGATCGGTCACCGCGCCGTC
>CAYGGS010000133.1:0-2097 GCA_964349545.1 uncultured Gammaproteobacteria bacterium | reverse complement strand
TCGAAAGACCGTACCATAAGATCCTCGGGACGATCAGCCCGGAGATCAATACCGGCGAAAGCGTGTCATCGGTTACCCTGGCTGCCGCAGCTGTCGCCGGTCCGGAAGTTAATATCGGTGATGGTGTGTTCCTGGTCGACGTCGACGAAACGCCGCCGGCGCAGATCACGGACCTCAGGATGGAGTAGGGCGTTCCGGCATCGAGCGTTACCATAAGGAACGGCTTGAACGACGCTTGCGATACGGGCAGAATTGTGATATACCTGTATCGTGTGAACGTATCGCGGTTGTTTTTGCTGACATAAGGAACGAACCATGGGAAACGAAGGGGAAAGAACGAACCAGCGCACCGTCGTCGTGGTGCCGTGCTACAACGAGGAGCCGACGATCGGCAAGGTCATCGCGGATTTCCGTCATGAACTGCCCGGCGCCGACGTCATCGTGATCGACAACAACTCGACCGATGCTTCGTCTGCGATCGCGGAGAAGGCCGGCGCGACGGTGCTCCATGAGAAGCGCCAGGGCAAGGGTTACGTGGTCCGCTCCATGTTCGACTGGATCGATGCCGATGTGTACATCATGGTCGACGGCGACGATACGTACGCGGCGAAGGACGTCCATAAACTGATGGAGCCGGTGTTGAACGATGATGCCGACATGGTCGTCGGCTCGCGGCTCGAGGAGCTCACCGGTGAATCAATGAACGCGCTGCACCGGTTCGGCAACCGGCTGCTCCTGGCGATCATCCGGCTCACGTTCCGCGTCCGCCTGAAGGACATGCTCTCCGGGTACCGCGTCATGAACCGGACGTTCGTCCAAGGGGTCCCGACGCTGTCCGCGGGCTTCGAGATCGAGACCGAGATCTCGATCCAGGCGATGGAGCGGGGCATGCGCATCCGCGAGCTCCCGATCGAGTACCGCGCGCGTCCCGAAGGCAGCACCTCGAAGCTCAGGCCGTTCCGCGACGGGACGAGGATCCTCTCGACCATCATGTCGATCTTCAGGGACTACCGCCCGCTCGCTTTCTTCTCGAGCATCGCCGGGGTCATCTTCCTGGTCGCCCTGATCATCGGCGGCGTGGTCATCGCCGACTACATCGAATCCGGCATCGTACGGCGGCTGCCGCTCGCGGTGCTGTCGACCTCGCTCGCCATCCTGAGCTTCCTCGTCCTCATCACCGGCTTCATCGTCGGAACGATCAATCGGCGTTTTTCGGAGATGCACGTGCTCCTTTCACGCCAGTTCAGGGGGAAGTCGAAGTGAGGATCGCGGTCGTCACCGACTCGGTCTATCCCTACAACAAGGGAGGCAAGGAGAAACGCATCTACGACATCATGACCCGGCTCGCGAAGCTGGGCCATCATATCGATGTCTACACGATGAAGTGGTGGGACGGACCCGTAGACCGCGAGGACGCCGGCATGCATCTGCACGGCGTCGTGCCGCTCAAAAAGCTCTACGTGTCCGCCGGCCGGCGCTCGATCGCCCAGGCGATCCATTTCGGGTTCGGCATCTTCCTTCCGCTGCTTCGAGCGAAGTTCGACGTCCTCGAGGTCGACCACATGCCGTTCTTCCAGTTGTTCTCCTGCAAGCTGGTGGCGCTCATGAAGCGGAAGAAGTTGGCCGCCTCGTGGAACGAGGTCTGGGGGCGTGCGTACTGGAACGAGTACCTCCCGAAGTTCGGTGTGTTCGGCTACCTGATCGAGAAGCTTTCGGTACACGTACCCGACGTCATCATCTCGATATCGGCGTTCACGACGCGCCGGCTGACGTCGATGCTCGGCGTACCCGAGCGGCGCATCGAAACGATACCCTGCGGGGTCGATGTCGAAAACATCAGGAAGGGAACCGAGGAAAAGACCTGCGACGTCTTGTACTACGGCCGTCTCCTACGCCACAAGAACGTCGACCGGCTCGTCCGCGCCATGAAGCTCGTGGTCGCGCGACGCCCTGATGCGTCGTGCGTCATCATCGGCGACGGTCCGGAACGAGAAGCGCTCGTACGCGAGGCGGAACGCGCGGGCGTCACGCGGAACGTCGTGTTCAAGGATTTCCTTCCGTCGCAGGAGGAGCTGTACCGTCAGCTGCAGCAGACCC
>CAYGGS010000132.1:0-2191 GCA_964349545.1 uncultured Gammaproteobacteria bacterium | reverse complement strand
GATCGCTACATCAATATCGCCAGCCTCCTCGTAATGCACCAACCGATGAACCCCGTACTTCTTCGTGAAACCATCGACCAATCCATGTGTATGCTCATACACACGACGGATAAGATCGTTCGTCACGCCGATGTAGAGCGTGCCGTTCCGTTTACTCGCGAGGATATAGACCCAATATGAACGCATGGCGATATATGAATCGCCACCTGCTACCAGCATACCGTAACGAACTAAGCTGTCAATCGCAACTTTTTGATATACTCCTCCCTACCTCTTCACCTCTCCCCTCTCTTTCCCTTCTTCCTTCCTCCCCCTCTTGAGCATCAGGTACACGCCGATGATGATGAGGAACACCGGCCAGACCGTGGAAACGGCAAGCATTGACACCCGAGGAAATGCGTGATACAGTGTCTTGTTTTCAGAACCACCGGTACCTCTTCGTCCGCATCCGCACCTTCCCACCCCCCATACCATGGAGCGTTCACGTGAACGAAACCTCGGTTGTACTCAAGGAGCTGGACTACCCCAACTTCTGGATCGGGACATCACGCGTCGCCTACGCGATCTTCCCGGACCGGCGCGTGGTCTTCAGCGGCATCACGCGCGAAGGCACCAGCACGATCAACGCGGCCGAGTCGATCATCCAGGAGATCTGCCGACGCGAGGAGATCGACCCGTACGCCCACCGCTGGTTCGACCTTCAGACGAACCGCCAGTACGGTGATGGCCGTTTCAACTGCCCGCACCCCGGCGAGTTCGAGTTCAACGAACTGCACTTCAGGCCGAACCCGCACCCCGGCGTGACGCAGCAGACGGACGAGCGCGGCCAGCCGTACACGCTGGTCAGTACGCCGGAAGCCTACTGCGTCGAGCGCTGGACGCCGGTCCCCTGCCCGCCGGAAGTGGTCGCCGCCTTCCGCGAGTGCATCGGCGACCCCGACCGTCCGCCGCACCAGTGCAAGAATACGATGGACCACGATCCGAACCGCCCGCTCCGCTTCTGCTAGCCGTCCCATGGCCGCACCTTCACGAAGACCGAGTCCCCCGCTCGGTCTTCTGCCTTTTGAAGCAAAGACAATATCCTGCCCGCGCTCTTATTCTCAAATATCCCCGATCGAATCGGGGACTGGGGTACAGCAGACCAGACCAGCCTACGTCATCCCCGCCCCGCCCTTCGACAAGCTCAGGGCTAAAACCGATCCCAGGGGAGGCACTCGCCAGTGAGTATTGCTTTTCGCAATTTCCTCGTCCCGCGAGCGGTCAGTGCGGCTCGCTGTCCGAGACGACGTGCTTCCGGATCAGGACATCCTCGAGCCGATTGTGTCGGCCGCGCAGGACCGTAAGCTCCGTGCGCCAGTCCTCGGTCCTCTTGAGGTAACGGTCGAGCAATCCGGTCAGATCGGAAAATTTACCATTGATATCTGAAAATTTTTCATTGATTTCGCGCCGAAAATCGGCAAAGGTCACATCAAAATGCTCTTGCGTTACGTACTTTGGCATAAAAATTTCCCGGAGCCACCGATTTATCATATTTCCATCGTACGTCCGCCAAGTTATACGGTCAAGGGCGCCACACACACTACGACGACTGCTCCCACTTCACCGCGATACTGTGTGGGAAGAGAAGTGCTTCGCGCGGATCGTTTCGGTCACCCCTACACCTTCCGCTGCGCCTGCAACAGGAACAGCGCGCCGGTGACGACGAGCGGGAGCGAGATCATGACAAGGGCGGCCCACTCGAGCCGACTGACTGCCGCCATTGCCACACCAAGGAACAGGAACAGCCATCCGCCGACCCGTTCGCGTTTCCAGGCGACGACGAGCGCGATCACTAGAATCATGGTCGGCACGAGGTGGATCAGCAGCGCCAGCGCGATCTCACCAATGGACTTGCCTTCCTCGAACACGTCGAGCGCGAATATGGAGATGAACGCGGCCATTAGAATAGCCAGGATCCGCGGCGTCCAGTAGAGTAGGCGACCTGTTTTGACCGGTGATTGCTGCGGCTGTTGTTCCATACCGGCAGTATAGCACGCATGCGCAAGCGGTTCACCGGCGTCTGGATGTGTCATGGGGGCATCAACGGACCACCCATTGACTCCCCTGCTTGAAAAATTCGGATCGTGGCAAATGAGAGCCGTCGCATACATGGTGGACAACATCATTGACATCAATGTTGATAAGCATACAC
>CAYGGS010000131.1:0-2206 GCA_964349545.1 uncultured Gammaproteobacteria bacterium | reverse complement strand
GGACCCGAGGATCGCCTTGCCGCGGATGTCGCTGCCCTGCGCGTAGATCGTGAGCTTTTGGTTCTTGAGGAGCGATCCGTAGCCGTCCTCGAGGATGACGCGGAGCGTGCTCATCTGGTAATCGAGGGCGGTGACGGCCTCAGTCTCGATGACCTGGTTCCAAACGTAGAAGAACGACTTGCCGCCGGTCGCATAGATGCGGACGACGTAGTTCCCCGGCGCAAGGAAGGTGTTCCGCGCGCCGAACGCGCCGGTGTTGATGTTCGAGACGACGAGCTCGTCCTTGTTCAGCTTCGTCTCGTCGATGATGGGGTTGTTGTTGATATCGAAGGCCTGGACATAAACATCGAACGCCGCGTCCTTGATGACGGTCCCCTCGGCGTCGCGGAGGACGACGTTCAGGCCGCTCATGCGCAGCTCGGCGATGTGGAGGGAGGTCTCGGGTATCAGGGTCATCTGGTCGTTCCACACCGTGAAGAATCCGTAGCTGGCGTTCGATTCGTACATCTTCACGGCGTAGTAGCCCTTGTCTTGGACGCAGGCGAGCGCCTGTCCGCCGGCGTCGGTCTTCCCTGTTCCGAGCGAAGATCCGAAATACGGACCGCCGTCGGGGTTCGTCTTCTGCTCGTAGACGATGAAATTGATGCCGCTCTGCAGATTTCCGGCCGAATCGCGGGCGATGACCTTGATGGGGATCAGCTTGCCCGCACACGCGCCGACGGCGTGCGCCGGACGGTAGGCAAAGAGCACGGCGCCGACCGTGATGATGGAAACAATGAGGATTTTTTTCATATGATGTTTGTTTAAGTGTGTGAAGTATAGCAAAAAATCGACGTTCAGTCAATGAAGGAGGAGGGAATCGTACGCGTTCATTTTTATGGTACGCGTGGCGATGATCTTTATCCATGTCGTCAGCCCACCGGCGACCTTCGTCTCCTTGCAGTGCGTGACGGTGAACCCGGCATCGGCAAGGTAGCCTTTCAGTTCGCGCACGGTCCAGTAGGCGATGAACTGCGTGTCCGGGATGCCGTACTTGTTCTCGGTGACGAACCCGTCGCGCTGGCCGGCCCGTTTCTTCATCACCGCGACGTGGAACACGCCGGGCGGAGCGAGTACGCGTCGCACCTCGGCGAGCACGCCCGGCACATCCTTTTTGTCGATGTGGTACAGCGACGCCCGCGCGACGACGCCGTTGAAGGTCCCGTCGACGAAGGGGAGTTTCCGCATGTCGCCGCGCGTGAACGGCGTGTCGGGGTTGAGCCGGCGGGCGACTGCGAGGATACGTTCGGAGATGTCGAGGCCGTGGACGTGGAAGCCGCGGATACGGAGCTGTTTTATCTCGATGCCGGGGCCGCAGCCAAGGTCGAGGACGTCCGCGGTCGGCGGCAAGAGCGACGCGAACAGCTCGAGGTAGTCGTCGTCCCAGTGCCGGTCTGATCGATCGTCGGCGAGGTCTTCCGCGATGACGTCGTAGGCGCGCTGCGTGCTACCTGTCTAGTCCATGGAGGAAGTAAGGAACAGCACGGTTTTGTAGAGAATCATGGCGCCACAAACACCCCGATACCATAACGTACCGGCGTAACTAGGTAAGTTTGGGGTGGCTAGTGGGAGTTGCCCGGCGGAGCCGCCTGCCTATGCCGTAGCGAAGCTCCGGCTTCGCGCAGGCAGGGGTCCGGCTTTGCCGGAAACCCGAGCCTTAAGTATCCATCTCGTACCAATCATTGTTGGACGTCGCAAACCTCACGAGTACATGGCGGTGCAAGGGAATTGAGCGCAGAACGGTGGCTGTCACCTTGTTGGGGTGGCTAGTGGGAGTTGAACCCACACTAAAGGCTCCACAGGCCTCTGTGCTACCGCTACACCATAGCCACCGTTCTGCGCTCACTGTTATAAAATGTAACGATATGGAGCGCGCTCATCGTACCGGTTTTTCGGAATTTTTTCAAGTTATAAATAACTTCGCCCCGGTCCATCGATGAGATGACGGATCGGGGCGGGGCAGGGACTGCCCAGTCTTCCTAGTACATATGATGCGATGTGTGTCAGGCCTTCGCGCCCTCCGGCATGACCGGCACGATGGACTCCACGTCGTAGGTGACCCTGCCGTCCAGCCCCTCATCCGGACGGAAGTTGACGGTCACCCCCCGATCATCGAGTTTGAGCTGGATGAACTTGGGACCCCAGCCGTGGCCGATGTTCGTGAAGG
>CAYGGS010000130.1:0-2267 GCA_964349545.1 uncultured Gammaproteobacteria bacterium | reverse complement strand
GGTACGGATAGAACGACGACCCGAGGAACGCCGACTGGGACAGCATGAGCGCAATACCGAAGTACGCGAGCACCTCGAACTGGAAGCGCCGCAGGAGGAACACGGCAGCACCGATCGCCAGCAACACGACCGCGATCGCGGGAGTTCCCTCGTCCGTACCGAGCATCTTGCGGACCGGGTAGTCGATCATGCTGGCAGCGAAGTAGGTATCATTGAGCGCCATGAACGCGCCGAGCGCCGTCATCGACAGGACGAGCGCGGGGATGAACCACCGTAAGCCCCACCGCACCCGGACCGCGTTCAGCGTGCTCACGAGCACGAACAGGACCGCGACGAGGAACCCGAGCTCATGCGTCTTATAGAGGACCGCGGCAAGCGCGATGCCCGTCCAGAGCCACCGGATCGCCTTCGTCGTCGTCCAGCGGTACTGCGCGTATAGGACCCAGCTCAGGAACAGAGCTCCGGTGTACTGCTCGTAGCTCCCCTGGAAGAAGTTCGCGAGGTAGAACTTCGAGAACGCGAGGTAGGCGACCGCGAGCACCGCGACCGTCCTCGAACGCAGCCACTGCGCGATGAGCAGGTATATCGGGATGAGCGCGAGCGCGGCGCACAGCGCGGCAAACCCGATGGACAAACGGAAAACGTCGGTGATGCCGGTGACCGTCGCGAACGTGGAGACCACAAGCGGCGTCACGAACCGGACCGAACCCCAGAGCTGGCCGAGCTGCGGAAAGAACGGCATCGTGAAGTGCATGTCGTGATTGAGCATCAGGTACTTGATGACCATCGTATGGTAGCCGGGATCGTCGCCAGCGGGGTACGGCGAGATGGTCAGCAGGAAGACGAACAGCGCCGCGACGACGACACCAAGCGCGATCAACGGTCCTGCCGACACGAGTTGTGTCCTGGTGATCCTCATGTGCTCAAGCCTTTCTCTTTCCAATGGCCTGCTGCAGCGCCCGCGCGAGCGCAGGCACGTCGCCGACCGGCACAAGCGCGCCGCGGCCGTCGATGATCTCCTTGTGCGGACCGACGTCGAACGCGACCGCCGGGATGCCGCACGCCTGCGCCTCGGCGATCGGCATGTCATATCCCTCCCAGAGCGTCGCCGTGGCGTAGACGTCCGCTGCGGCGTAGTAGTACGGAAGCTCCTCGTCCGGTACGAACCCGACGAAGTGGACGCGGTCGCCGGCGGTCGCCTTCATATGATCGATGTAGTTTTTGAACGTCGGTTTTCCGACGATGACCAGATGGGCGTTCGGCATGCTGGCCAGCAACATCTTGAACGCATCGACGAGCAGGTGGACGCCCTTGTGCGGGCTGATCCTCCCGACGTACAGCACGACCGGGTCGTCACCGAACCCGTGCTGCGCGCGGACCTTCGTCTGGTCAATGTTTTGATGGTACCGCTCACGGTCGATCTCCACGTGCTCGACCTCGCTGTCCTTGCCGGTCTCCTTTTTCAACACCTCCGCGAGATACCGGCTTATCGAGACGACGCGGTCGGCCGATCGAACGGTACGGTTCGTCAGCCACCGGAGCATGACGATGTACGCCTGCTCGACGAACGATGAGAACGACACGCGCGGCGGGATGCCGTAGTTGTGGTACCAGTACGTCCGCCCATAATGCTTTTTCGCACGGGCGGCGATCAGGTTCATCGGATAGAAATGGCTGTAAACGATGTCGTACTCCCGCAGCAGTCGCGCGGTCCGGTTGATCTTCGCGACATCAAAAAAGAAGAACAAACGATAGATACGCTCCATGAGTGGGGACTTCGGCATGCCGAGCTTGACCACTTCGACGCCCGTAACTTCGATCGTCCCGTCGAGACAGACGACCGTCACCCGATCGCCGGCCGCAGTGAACCGTTTCGCCATGCCCTCAACGACGCGGTCGATGCCGCTGAACTGGCTGAACGTCGGTGTCAGTAACGCGATACGTCGCATGGTCTTCGAATATGGATGTAGCGTATCAGAAACAGGCGCGCAGCACGAGCGCGATGCCATCCTCAAGCGGCCTGTCGTACCGGCTGCAGGCGCTCGTAGACGGCTGCTACCGTGCGTGCAACGACGTCGGGGTCGTACTGTCGGGCGTTCTCGACGCCGGCAGCGCCCATTCTCTTCCTGAGTCCGTCATCTGCCAAGACGGCCTCGATGCGATTGGCGATCTCATGCTCATCGAGCGCGCACACGAACCCCTGCACGCCGTCGGTCACGAAATCCTTTGCCGCGTTCTCGGGATGGTCGATGATGATCACCGGTAGG
>CAYGGS010000129.1:0-2290 GCA_964349545.1 uncultured Gammaproteobacteria bacterium | reverse complement strand
CCATAGCGCTGTCGGAAAATTAGAATAGCGACTGTTAGAATAGCGACTGGGAGTATAACGGGTAGCGTCCGAATCGTCAATCCCGTTAGAGAGCTGCAAAAAATAAGCCGCAAAACTAAGGTTACGCATGGGCCTATTACCAGGGACTCTCTAACGGGGTCAACCTCGAGTGCGGGTCACTGCGACAGGAAGCGCCGGAGTTTTTCAGGCAGCGGCGCTTCGAACGACCGTCGCGTACCGTCGAGATCGGAGAACGTAAGCTTGGCTGCATGGAGGAACGGGCGGTCGAGCGGTTCGGTCTTGTGCCGGTACTGCTTCGTGGTATAGACCGGGTCGCCGACGATCGGGTGGCCGATTGACTTCAGGTGGACCCTGATCTGGTGGGTGCGGCCCGTTTCGATGGTCACCCTCAGAAGGGCGTTGTTCTTGACCTTCCGTTCGACGGCATAGTGCGTCACGGCGTCGCGTCCGTCGCCGTCGGCGGGACGCGTCGCCATCTTGCCGTGCATACGTTTCGACCGTTCGATCCGGAGGTCGATCGTGCCTTCTGCGGAACGCGGAATGCCGTGGACGAGCGCAAGGTACTCCTTCTCGGTTGTCCTATCCTTGAACTGCCGCTTCAGACCCTCGAACGATGCTTGTGTCTTTGCGACGACCAGGATGCCTGATACGTCGCGGTCGAGTCGGTGGACGATGCCGGGGCGGATCGCCGGGTCGTCCCCGACCGTTCCGATCGTCGGTACATGCGTTCGGAGCCAGTCGACGAGCGTCGGCTCGTGCGTGCCGATGCCCGGGTGGACCGTGAGGCCGGACGGCTTGTCGATGACGAGCACGGAATCGTTCTCGAAGAGTATCGTCGGTACCGGAAGCTTGCCGATGCCGGACGGTGGGGACTGGACAGCGACTTGTTCGTGTATCGTGATCCGATCACCGGGTCGCAGCATGCGGTGCGGCGTCGTGGTTTTTCCGTTGAGCGTTATCGATCCACCGGCGATCATTTTTTGGATCGCGCTCCGCGATAGGTCCGGGATGCGACTCACAAGGAACACGTCGATCCTGCCTCCGGCATCCATGGAGCCAACGATACATTCACGCGGCATAGTGCGTTTTGACGAATTGCATGGCCTCGTCGCGGGTGGTGACCGACCCCTCGAGTTGCGCATCGCGGAGCGCTTCGATACAATCTCCGACCGACTTGCTGCTGCCTACGTTGAGCAACCCCATGATCTCGGCTCCGGTCAGGAATGGTGTTGGTGTTTGATCGCGGTAACCGCGTTTTTTGATCTCCGTGATGCGTTTCTGCAGTTCAACGAACCCTTCGACCTCGTGGAACCGTCGTTTCTTTCGTGCCTCCTCCGGCCGGAGCGTGGCGCGGGCGTCGGCCCAGACGAGCTGTTGGAGGAGCTCGCCGCGCCCGTCGGGCGCAAGGAACGTGCGTTCGATCGTCGACGGACGCATGGATCCGATGTTCAGGATGTCGTGGTGGTGCTCGATCAGCCAGACGAGCAGCGGGCAGTCGATCGCGCCCGTGCTCGCGAGCTTGAGCCGAACGCAGATCTTTTCCGCCAGGTCGGCACCACGGGGCGTGTGGCCGTTGAAGCGTATCTTTTGTGCGTCGCCTTTTCCCGTGACGGTCATGCTCATCGGTTTTCCGATGTCATGCAGGAGCACCGCAAAGACAGTCAGTGCGGACGCGGGCGCACCGAACTGTTTTTTGAACGACGCATCTTCGAGAGCTTCGAGCGCGAGGTGCGTGTGGGTCCAGACGTCGCCCTCCGAGTGGAACTCGGCGGGCTGCTCGCAGCCGCGGAGCGCCTCGAGCTCGGGCATGAGCGTCCTCGTGATACCGGTTTCGTGGAGCAGGACGAGCAGCTGCGCCGGTGCTGATGCGAACCCGGCCACGAGCTCCTGCGCGATGACCTCGCGCGGCGTTACGAACTCGTCGTTCAGCAGCTGCAGGCGGTCGCGTATACCTTCGAGCGTATCAGGCTCGATGGTGAAGCCGAGCTGCACGGAGAAACGGACGGCGCGGAGCATGCGCGTCGCGTCCTCCTGGAACCGTTCGACCGGATTGCCGACGCAGCGTATGACACGGCGTTTGAGGTCATCGCGGCCGTCGTAGGGATCGATCAGCTGATGCGTCGCGATGTTCCATGCCATCGCGTTGATCGTAAAGTCGCGGCGCGAGAGGTCCTCCTTGATCGGCAGGTTCGGGTCGGCGCGCACCTCGACGTCGCGGTACCGGCCGGTCCCGAAGCTCGCGTCGATGCGGGGCAGCGCGATATCGATC
>CAYGGS010000128.1:0-2292 GCA_964349545.1 uncultured Gammaproteobacteria bacterium | reverse complement strand
CCGTCCGGTTCGTCGATCGGTCGGCAGGCGCGAAGGCGGTCGCCGCATCGAAGGCCTTGAAGAACGGCAACGTGCTGCTTTTGGAGAACGTGCGGTTCAACCCCGGCGAGGAACGGGACGACGCATCGTATGCGCATGCGCTATCGCAGCTCGCCGATGTGTTCGTGCTTGAATGTTTCGGAACCGCGCACCGGAAGCACGCTTCGGTCGTCGGCGTCGGTCGGTACCTCCCGTCGTACGCCGGGTTCGAGTTCGAAGAGGAGGTCCGCGTGCTGTCGAAGGTGCTGGAGCGTCCGAAGCGGCCGCTCGTCGCGATCCTCGGCGGGGCGAAGATCTCGACGAAGATCACCTTGATAGGGACGATGCTGAAACGGGTCGACGCGCTGCTCCTCGGCGGCGCCCTTGCGAATACCATCCTGAAGGCAAAGGGCATCCAGATCGGCGCATCGATGAACGAGCCCGACATGGTCCGGCTTGTCCGGGTGCTCGACCTGACGGATACCAAGCTGCATATCCCGGTGGACGTCATGGTGTCATCGCCGAGCTCGAAACCATGCGTCCGAGCGGTCGGCGCCGTACATCCCCGCGAGTCGATACTCGATATCGGACCGGATACGGTCGAGCTCTTTTCCCGCGTCATCAAGAACGCGAGGACGATCATCTGGAACGGCCCGATGGGAAAGTTCGAACAGCGGCCGTTCGACCGCGGGACGAAGCTGATCGCGAAGACCGTCGGGATGGCGCGTGCGTATACGGTCGCCGGAGGCGGGGAGACCGTCGAGGCGCTCGATACGATGCGCGTTTCGAAAAAGATCGATTTCATCTCGACCGGCGGCGGCGCCATGATCGAGTTCCTCGAGGGGAAGCACCTGCCCGGTGTCGAACTGGTGAGGGACTACCGATGAGCATCATCACCATCACACGGACGGGCGCCGAGGAGATCCTTGATTCGCGCGGTGATCCTACGCTGAAGGCGTGGGTCGAGCTGTCGAACGGCGAACGCGCTGAAGCTGCAGTGCCCTCGGGTGCCTCGACCGGCGCACATGAGGCGCGCGAACTCCGTGACGGAGGACCTCGGTTCGGCGGAAAGGGCGAGAGGAAGGCCGTCGGTCTGGTCACGACCGTGATCAGCGATGCGCTCCGCGGTATGGACGTCACCGACCAGGGCGCGATCGATAACCGCATGATCGGGCTTGACGGTACGCCCGACCGGTCGAAGCTTGGGGCGAACTCGATTCTCGGCGTATCGCTCGCGTGCGCCCGCGCAGGAAGCCTTGTCGAGAAGAAACCGCTCTACCGGTACCTCCGGGACCATTTCTCGCTGCCAGAACCGCGGACCTTCCCGAAACCGATGTGCAACATCCTGAACGGCGGAAGGCACGCGGACAACAGCGTCTCGTTCCAGGAGTATCTCGTACTGCCGGAAGGCGCGACGTTCGAGCTGCAGATCGAGCGCGCATGGTCCGTCATCCATACCCTGAAAGGGATGCTGGTTGAAAAGAAGGAACGCACCACTGTCGGTGATGAGGGTGGATTCGCCCCCATGCTTGCATCGAACGAGGACGGGCTCACGATCATCGCCGAAGCGATCGAACGCGCGCAGTTGAAGCTCGGCAAGGACATCGCCATGGGCATTGACGCAGCATCGAGCGAGTTCTATGACGCCGACCGGAAGGTGTACCTGCTCAAACCGGAAGGAAAGGAATATCAGGGCGATGATCTGGTGAAGTTCTACGCAACCCTGGTCAAGAAGTACCATCTCCATACCATCGAGGACGGCTGCGCCGAGGACGATTTCGACCTGTGGAAGAAGTTGACCGCGGCGCTTGGGAAGAAGGCGCTGCTCATCGGAGACGATCTCTTCGTCACCCAGAAGGAGCGGCTGTTGCGGGGTATCCGCGAGAGGGCGGCGAATGCGATCCTCATCAAACCGAACCAGGTGGGGACGCTCACCGAGACCATGGACACGATCGCGACCGCGCGTACGGCGAAGTTCGCCTGCGTGGTGTCCCACCGGTCGGGCGAGACGAACGACGACTTCATCGCGGACCTCGCCGTCGCCGTTGGCAGTCCCTACCTGAAGGCCGGTTCGCTGACCCGGGAGGAACGGCTCGCGAAGTACAACCGCCTGCTCGAGATCGCACGGGAGGTCGGCGCATGATCCCGTTAGAAAGATGCAAAGAACAGTCACGTATTCAACAATGAACGTACACTCTATCAACAGTAACTTTCTAACGGGATGAAAACCTTCGTGAAACCGCCGCTCGTCCTGGTCATCTTCGACGGATGGGG
>CAYGGS010000127.1:0-2302 GCA_964349545.1 uncultured Gammaproteobacteria bacterium | reverse complement strand
AGGGCATCCACGCCGAGGTCACGCGCGAGATGTACCGCGAGGGGCACGTCGTGACCATGACGTACCGCGAGCAGCTCTACACGGCGAAACCGCCGCTCCGGTTCTGGATGACGGCGGCGGTCATGCCGCTGTTCGGTCAGACGGAGTTCGCGCTTCGGTTCTGGTCGGCGATCGCCGGCATCGCGACCGCGCTGCTCATCACGTTCTGGACGTTCAGCATCAGTAACAGCCTGCGCCTGTCGTTCCTCGTCGGTGCGTTGTTCGTGACCGGCAGGTTCGTGCTGTACCACGCGTTCCGGACCGGCGAGACCGATGGCCTGTTCGTACTGTTCATGACCGCTGCGATGTTCGCCTACTGGAAGAGCCATAGATCGCCGCGGTGGCTGTACGCGTTCGGCGCGCTCGTCGGACTCTCGGTCATGACGAAATCGTTCGCCGGGCTCATCCCGGTGATCGTGATGGGGATCGACTCTACGCTTGCGAAGCGGTGGTCGCACTACGGCATCAAGGTCGTTGCGAT
The DNA here is from genome assembly GCA_964349545.1 of uncultured Gammaproteobacteria bacterium. Lineage (GTDB taxonomy): Bacteria > Patescibacteriota > Patescibacteriia > SBBC01 > SBBC01 > CAINXF01. The sequence continues at coordinate 1,782 of CAYGGS010000127.1, read as the reverse complement.
CACTGCCGGCATCGCTGCCGCGGTCGCGGCACCGTGGCACGTGTATGAGCTCATCCGGCACGGGAAGACGTTCTGGGACGGCTATTTCGGGTTCCACGTACTCGACCGCGCGACCGAGGTGCTGTACAAGAACGACGTGTCCTGGTTCTGGTACGCCGAGGTCATGTTCAAGCGTATGTTCCCGTTCGGCGTGTTCATTCCGCTCGCCCTGCTCCTGTCGGCACGGCGCTGGCTTGTGAAGCGCGACACAGTGGACCGGCTGCTGCTCATCTGGTTCGCCGTGGTGTTCGTCCTGTTCTCGCTCGTGAGGACGAAGTTCGACGGGTACCTGTTGCCGCTGTACGTGCCGCTCGTGATGATGCTCGCACGCGGGTGCTCGGAGTTCCTTCACCAGCAGAAGGACCGGTTCCTCGTGTGGACCACGGTCGCGAGTTTTTTCATCGGCGTCTACGTCCTCCCGCTCGGTATAGCGCATGAGGGCATCCTCTGGAAATTGACGCCGTTCGCGTACCTGCCGGCGTCGTTCACCGATACCGTATCGGGACGGATCGTCGTTTCTGCGGTCGTAACGGCCTTGATCGTGGCAGTGACGCTCGTTCTCCGGACGCAGACCGTCGTCAAGCCGACCCGCGTCGTCGGGATGGCCACGATCGTCTACCTGCTCGCCATCGCAGGTGGCTGGCAGTATTCATATATCAAGCACCTGCCGACAACGGCACCGCTCAAAGATATGGCGCAGCGTCTCTCGTCCATGAAAGCGAAGGACGTCGACGTGGTGGGCATTAACCTGGTAACGCAGCCGGCAGGGGACTATTACCTGCGGAGCGTCATAGGGCTGACCGTCCACGAACTAAAACAAGCCGATGAAGCGTCGCATTCCCTCGTTTTGACGGACATGAACTCATCGCAGTACGATTCGGTTCAGGGCATGGGAAGTGCTATACTTGAACGCGACCACTTCGTTCTGCTCCAAAGACCTGTAATGGCACCATAATCAATGCAACCACGTTTTTCCGTCATCATTCCGTTCCTGAACGAGGACAAGAGCATCCGCGAGCTGTACGACCGGCTCGTCGGCGTGCTCGGACCGATGGGGCCGTTCGAGCTCATCTTCATCGACGACGGCAGCACCGACGGATCATACGCGGTCGTGAAGGAGCTGCACACCAGCGACCCGCGCGTCCGCGCGATCAAGTTCAGGAAGAACCAGGGAAAATCAGCGGCGCTCTCTGAGGGATTCGCGGCGGCGCGCGGCGAGGCCTTCATCATGATCGACGCCGACCTTCAGGACGAGCCTGCGGAGATCCCGAAGATGGTCGGCATGCTCGACGGGGCCGACCTCGTGACCGGCTGGAAGCAGCAGCGCAACGACCCGTGGACGAAGACGTTCCCGTCGCGTGTGTTCAACGGGTTCGCCCGGATGATGTTCGGCCTGAAGCTGCATGATCTCAACTGCGGCCTGAAGGTCATGCGCGCGGACGTCGCGCGCTCGATCGGGCTCTACGGCGACATGCACCGGCTCATCCCCGTGCTCGCGCACCTGAAGGGGTTCACGGTCGCGGAGATGCCGGTCGTGCACCACGAGCGCAAGTACGGCGTGTCGAAGTACGGATGGAAGCGGTTCTTCCGCGGCACGTTCGACCTGATGACCGTCGCGTTCCTCGGGAAGTTCCAGAATAGTCCGCTCTACCTGTTCGGCAGCATCGGCGGCGTGACGTTCGCCGTCGGCGCCCTGTGCGCGGTGTATCTCGTCATCGTGAAGCTGCAGGGTACCTCGATCGG
>CAYGGS010000126.1:0-2384 GCA_964349545.1 uncultured Gammaproteobacteria bacterium | reverse complement strand
TCGGCAGCGACGGGAGCGTCAACAAGTCCGGATGGTACGTCGACGACGTCATGCTCCGCAGCACCGACACCGACGACTACCCGCCGACGATCAGCGGAACGACCGTTCCGGGAAGCACCTTCGACACGGCCGGCCCGTACACCATCACGACCAACGTGACGGATGTGCTGTCCAGCGTGGCGGCGGTGTCGCTCTTCTACACGGTCGATAACGGCCTCACCTTCACCGCGGTGCCGATGACGCACGGCGCGGGAAACCTCTACAGCGGAGCGATCCCCGGCCAGCCGAGCGGCACGAGGATCAAATTCTACGTGAAGGCGGTCGATTCCTCTTCCGAGGCGAACGAGTCGGTCGATCCGGCACTCGCGCCGGCGAGCCTGTACTCGTTCGGCATCATGCCTTCCTCGCCGATCCTCGTCGTGGTGAGCGGGTCGACCTCGGGCACCTCCCTCGCCATGTTCCAGGAGGCTCTGTCGACGGCCGGGTATGACGCCGATTACTGGAACCGGACGACCCAGGGCTGGCTCGCGACCGACAAGCTGCTCCTCTACAAGTACATCTTCATCGACGAGCCGAGCGGACTGACGGCCGATCAGATGAACGGTCTCACGGCGTACCTCGCCGCCGGCACGCAGAACATGAAGAAGCGGCTCGTGGTCATGGGACGCGACCTGGGCTTCAGTTCGGCGACGCGACCGTGGCTCGAGCAGTACATGCGCGCCAACTACGTCCAGGACAACCCGAACTACTGGCAGATCACCGGGTATCCGGGCGATCCGATAGGCGCGGGAGAAAGCTTCGTCATCGCCGGGTCGTATCCCGACGAATGGCAGCGCTCGACGACCTATCCGGGCGGCGAGATCGTGTACCAGTACACGGGCACGGGCACCGCGAAGAATCGGGCGGAGATACGGGACGAGTACGAGAAGGAAGGCAAGGAGTGGGACGGCGTCGTTCCGAACACGCCGATCAGCCTCGACGCGGCGGCGGCGATCAAATACAACGCCGCGAACTACCGCTCCGTAGCCTTCGCCTTCAACCTGTACTACATCCTGCAGCCCGAGCGCAGGGCCGCGGTCATGAACCGGACGCTCGCGTGGCTTTCGGCGCCGGACATCTTCCATGCGCCGCTCCACGACACCGAGAACATGACCGATCCATACCCGGTGGTCGCGAGGGTCTACTCCGAGACCCTCTCTCCGACGAGGATCTATCTCGTCTATGACGTCGGCCCGGGGCCCGTGCAGGTCGCCATGACCGGAACGAGCGCGCCGAACGAATACCGGGCGTTCATTCCGGCGCAGGCGAACGGAACGACGGTGCAGTACTACCTCAGCGCCGCGAACCTCGACGGTACGACGAGCTATCATCCGTCGGGCGCGCCCGCGGCCAAGCACATCTTCCGCGTGACGACCGACATCACGCCGCCCGAGATCGCGCACGTGCCGCTCGGGAATACGGCTGATGTCGCCGGACCGTACGTCGTCGACGCCACGATCACCGACAACGTCGGCGTCGATCCGGCCAACGTCGCTCTCACGTATAACAAGAACGGCGGCGCGAACGTGACGATTCCGATGGCGGCGATGGGCGGAGACGTTTACCGCGCCTCCATTCCCGGACCCTCCGTCGTCGGAGACGTTTACAATTACTTCATCCTGGCGCGCGACGTCGCCGCGATTCCCAATACGGGACGCTCCCCGGCGGCCGGCTATCATACCTTCTCCGTGGTGGACTACTATGCGTGGGACTTCGAAGGTACGAACGGCGGCCTCACCGCTGCGGGACCCGATTGGGAATGGGGCGTGCCGACCACCGGACCGGGCAGCGCGCATTCGGGCGTGAAGCTCTGGGCCACCAAACTCGGCGGGAACTACTCCCTGAGCTCGAACTCGAAGCTCGATCTCCCGCCGGTCGCGGTGCCCGCAAGCCGGCCCTACGCGACGCTCACCTTCTGGCAGTGGTACGCGAACGAGCTGAACTACGACGGTGGCAACGTGAAGATCTCGACGAACGGCGGCGCCACATGGACGATTCTCACGCCGGACATCGGATACAACGGCACCGCGAAATCGACCACCGCCGGCATTCCGCTCGAGCCGATGTTCACCGGAACGACGACCGGCAACTTCTGGCACAAGGTGACCTTCAACCTGACCGCGTACAAGGGCCAGACCGTCGTCATCAGGTTCCACTTCGGCAGCGACGCTTCCCTGGCGTATGCGGGCTGGTACGTTGACGACGTCATGGTCGCCGGGTGCCAGGACACCGATCCGCCGAAGTTCGTCTCGACGACGGTTCCCGCGAGCACGTGGGACATCGTCGGCCCTTACACGGTCAAGACGAAGGTCGTGGACGCGCTCGGCGGAATCGGATCGGTCACG
>CAYGGS010000125.1:1487-2392 GCA_964349545.1 uncultured Gammaproteobacteria bacterium | reverse complement strand
GTCCGTACCTGTCTTGGTATGGTCGAGCGTCGCCGTACCGGTGATCGCGTTGGTATAGATGATCGGAAAATCAAGTTGCTCGTGCGTCGCGTTCAGGTGCGAAAAGAGGTCGAACGTCTTGTTCACGGCCTCGTCGGGATCTGCGTCCGGCTTGTCGATCTTGTTCACGACGACGATCGCGCTCAAGCCCAGTTCGAGCGCCTTCCGCAGTACGAACTTCGTCTGAGGCATCGGCCCTTCCTTCGCGTCGACGAGCAGCAGCACGCCGTCGGCCATGCGGAGCGTCCGCTCGACCTCGCCGCCGAAGTCGGCGTGGCCGGGCGTGTCGACGATGTTTATCTTCACGCCATCGTACACGATGCTGGCGTTCTTCGCCTTGATCGTGATGCCGCGCTCGCGTTCGAGGTCCATCGAGTCCATGATGCGTTCGCCCATGCTTTCGAGGTTGCGTGCGGCCTGGGTCTGCTTCAGCATCGCGTCGACAAGCGTCGTTTTCCCATGATCAACATGAGCAATTATGGCAATATTTCGAATATCGTTTCTACGTTCCATAATACTATTGTGGGCGACTTGCCCCGCACCCAACGTGGTGCGGGGTGATGGCAATATTCCTGATGTCGTTTCTACGTTCCATGGGGATGATCGAAAGCGGCAGTCAGGAAGTCCTTGTAATATGTTGGTATGGCCATTGTTTCAATGGCTTTCTTGTCGACCCAGGTACAAATCCCGCCCGGCTGCGCAGGTTCCGTGTAGGAGAAATGCTGTTGTTCGGGAAGATCGATGAGGTATCCGATGAGGAGGCGTAAAGGCTCACCTTGTCGTTTTGTCGACCAGATGCCGACCAATCGAGGTTCAGTGGTGAGCGAATAATCGATCTCTTCCTTCAGTTCGCGGCGCAGGGTGTC
>CAYGGS010000125.1:0-1477 GCA_964349545.1 uncultured Gammaproteobacteria bacterium | reverse complement strand
GTCCAGAGGAGATTCACCGAAATCGAGGTGGCCGCCGGGGATGTTGATCTCACCGTTCGGGAGCACGATGATCATGAGGTGATCATCCGAACGAAAGACCGCTTTCGACATTATCTTCGTCGTGACCTCTTGCATGGATGGTTATTGAGTAGATGAGTTAACCCCTCTCCGCGTCGTGACTGCGCTGACGCTTGTCACTTGCTCCCCGTCCCCTAAGAGGGGAGGTGTATTTCAAAAATGCGCCGTGGGCGCAGACGAACTGTAGCATGGGTCGTATACATCGTCAATACCAGCCCCGTGTTTCTATACATTTGTTTGAATAAATTTGAAATATCTAAACAGGCCAAAAAGGCCCTGAGCAAGCCTTTTTGGTCGGGAAGGGAAACAACGAGCGACTGCATGGAATTAGTACACCCGTTCGCGTACTATCTTTCATAGTTCCAGCGGTGTGCCGTGAAAACGTGATAGACAGTTTATCGGACCCGTCGTATGCTAGTAGGCGTGACCATCCAACAGACCAGCGACACGTTCGAACTCGACGGCAAACCTGCGTTCTTGAAGCGGGTGCGGCTCTGGTCGCTCTCGCCCGAGCTCGATGCCGCTTTTTCGCATCTGTATCGGACGTGCGGGACTGAGCGCCTGCTCATTGAGGATTTCAACAGGCCGCTTCCTGACGATCTGGTCGCTGCCACGAACACGTTGCTGGATTCTTTGAAGAACGTCCCTGCGGAACGCGCGTCCTTGTCGGCGGAGCGTTTGTTCGAAAATTTCGTCCCGCTCTGGCGGCTCTCGCAGAAGCGGAACCGCAACCTTTGGTCTGCGATCCTTGCCGTCGTCACCGTGTGGGAGCGAAAAGCAGGGACGGCCATCTATAAGGGTCCGTTGTTCTACCACTGGGGCGAGTCGCACATCCGTTACGGTGACAGCGACAAAGGGTTCATCCTCCTGCATCGCGCCCAGGATGAGGACCGCCGGCGGTCAGGCGGCAACCCCGATTCTGCGGCGCACCGGTTCCTGTCGCTCGATGACCGTAAGGAGTCCGACCTCCAGCCGCTGACCTCCGACATGGTGGCGTTCGTGCGGACCAGGTTGCAGTCGTACCATGGCACGCGACGGGGCGCGCTGTCGTACGAAGAGCTCCGCGCCAAGTTCCTCGATTCGTCAGATCACGAGCTCACCGACCTGCAGCTGTTCTTCGCTTACACGACGTTCAAGCTCATCAAGCTCCGCATCCTGCATCTGCACGGCGACGTCGCCGACGGTCAGATGGCGCCGCTCGTGTTCACGACCGTCCTTTCGAACTTCCTGCTCGTCGTCGACCGGATGTTCAAGCTCGCCCTCTACGGCAGGCGCGCGAAGATGAACGTGTCGTTCCTCGACCATCTGGTCGCGTTGAAAGGCCTGTCGTACCACGCCGGAGAACGCTACCGGCACGCGATCGGCAACTCGCGCCTCTACGACGAGAACTTCGAGGCGA
>CAYGGS010000124.1:0-2431 GCA_964349545.1 uncultured Gammaproteobacteria bacterium | reverse complement strand
ATGTAGAGCTGCTTCGTGATGCCGTCTTTCGCCCACTCCATGTCCATCGGCTTGTCGTAGTGCTGCTCGATCTGGACTGCCCAGCGCGCAAGCTCGAGCACCTCCTTCTCCGTGAGGCAGAACCGCTCCTTCTCGGACTGCGTCGTGGCGATGTTCTTGATCGACTTGCCGCGGCCCTTCGTGTAGACCATCTTGATCTTCTTGTCGCCGAGCTGCTTCTTGATCACGGGGCTGAAACCGGTCGCGAGCGTCGGCTTGAACACGACGAACTCGTCCGGCGTGACCCGGCCGAGCACGATGTTCTCGCCGAGGCCGTACGAACCGTTGATGATGACCGCGTCCTTGAACCCGGACTCCGTATCGATCGAGAACATGACGCCGGAGCACGCGCGATCCGACCGTACCATCTTCTGCACGCCGACCGAGAGCGACACCTTGAAGTGGTCGAAGTGCTTGTCGGTCCGGTAGCTGATCGCGCGGTTCGTGAAGAGCGAGGCGATGCACTGCTTCGTCGCCTCGACGACGTCCTCGGCGCCGCGGATGTTCAGGAAGGTCTCCTGCTGGCCGGCGAACGATGCGTCAGGCAGGTCCTCCGCCGTCGCGGACGAGCGGACCGCGACGTCGCAGTTCGGGTGGTACTCCTTCTCGAGCTTCGCGTAGGCCGTCCGTATCTCGCGCTTGAGGTCAGCCGGGAGTTCCGCCGCCATGATCGTCTCACGGACCTTTTTCCCATGGTCCATCAAATTCTGGATGTCCTTCGTGTTCAAGTCCTTCAGGATTGTCCTAATCTGCTTCTTCACGCCGGTCGAGGTGATGAAGTACTGGTACGCAGCCGAGCTGATCGCGAAGCCGTTCGGTACGCGCACGCCCTTTCCGGTGAGCGTCCGGTACATCTCGCCTAAAGAGGCGTTCTTCCCGCCGACGATGCCGACATCCTTGATGCCGAGCTCGTCGAACCACAGGATGTTGCGCTTCGCGCGCGACGGCTGCTTCTTCTGGACGATTTTCTTCATGGTCTTTTTTTTCATACGATTCGGGGTGATAAATTGATGAGCGTTATCGTTTTAAGGATGGTTTTTTCTCGCGCCGGCGCTTCTCCTCGGAGAACGCAAGGTACGAGCTCGCGCTCATGAGCACCGCCAGGAGGAGCGACAGGAGCGACGTCGTGATCATCTGGAAGAAGGCTTCGATCGTGTGGAACCAGAGGAACTGGAACAGCGACGTGAACACGCCGACAATGAGCCCGGCCGCGAACCCGAGGCCGGTCGCGTTCATGAGCGAACCGTGGTAGAGCTTGTGTGCGGCGATGCCGAGGAACACGGTCAATGCGATGAGGAACAACCACATGAAGGCGAGATTCCAGTTCGCCGTCGTCGCGATGATGTTCAGCACGATGGTCACGACCGCAGGCCACTTCACGATCTGCGCGTAATGGCTGACGGCCCAGCCGCCGACCGACGTGTCGGGATCGTTCGAATGGTGCGATGCATGGTTCGCCATACCATCAGTATATCGTCAAGTCGCGTTATTGACAACGATAAGAACGTGCATCAAAAGAGCGCGGCTGGAAAGCCGCGCACTTTAGAAAATTATGATGCTAATAAACATAATTCGGTGACCCCGGCACTGAAAATACCCATTACCTAAAGGCGCGGCTTTCCAGCCGCGCCCACCGCCCCTTCCCCTCCTCAGATGAGGAGGGGTGTCCCGACCGCCTTGCGCGTCGGGACGGTTTGGCTTGCATTCCCAATGAGCGCGACCGAAGGTCGCGCTCATTTAAAGTATCTATCGAGTCCGCAGCGGCGACGATCAGGGTGGCGGGCTTTGCCCGCCGGGACCCTAGCGAAGCCGCAAGGATCGATACCGTATACGGAAAGTCGCCGACGCGCCATAGCGCTTTGGCGACGGCGCGGGAGGCTGTCGCCTGCCCGCCGTACAAAGTACCTTTGTACTTTGGCAGGCGGGGAAGGGAAAACCGTTAGGGTTTTCCCTCCGAACGCTAGATTCCGCGTGCGATTATCGCGTCACCAATCCTTTTTGTAGCGACGATCCAAGCAGCTGTCCGGAGGTCGGTGTTGTGCGAATCATGCGCCTTCCAGACCGCGTCGAAGGCGCGTTCCATCACGTCCTTCAGTTCAGAGGTAAATCGCTTCTCATTCCAATATGAGTTCGTCGTGTTCTGCACCCACTCGAAGTACGAACCGACGACGCCGCCCGCGTTCGCGAGGATGTCCGGCACGACGACCGTCTTCTTCCGGCCGAACTTCGCGTCCGCATCGGGCGTGACCCCGCCGTTCGACATCTCGAGGATGATCTTCGCCTTGACCTTGCCGGCGTTCCTGCCGGTGACCGCGTTCTCGAGCGCCGCCGGGACCAGCACGTCGACCGGCAGCGCGAGCAGCTGCTCGTTCGTGACCGCCTTGTACTTCTT
>CAYGGS010000123.1:1220-2471 GCA_964349545.1 uncultured Gammaproteobacteria bacterium | reverse complement strand
CCATTCCGCACACCGTGCTCGTGAAGTTCGGCGCGGCCCACGTCCTGCTCAAGCCCGCCCCGAAGGGGAGCGGCGTCATCGCCGGCGGTCCGGTCCGTTCGATGATGGAACTGGTCGGCGTCAAGAACGTCATCGCGAAGATGCTCGGATCATCGAACAAGGTCAACAACGTCTATGCGGTCATCGAGGCGTTCGGGCGCCTGACCACGCGCGAACAGCTGAAAAAGAAGTTGAAGGAGAACGCATGACGCCGCTGTCGCTCCATACACTGAGCACCGTTTCGGGTTCGCGTCCGCGACGGCGAAGGGTCGGACGCGGGAACGGGTCGCGCGGTACCACCAGCGGCCGCGGTTCGAAGGGCCAGCGATCACGTACCGGCGGCACCCGCGGCATCATCCGTCGCAGCATGCGCTCGCTCATGGAGCGCGTCGCGAAGAAGCGCGGTTTCACGAGCCGTACCCCGAAGCTCGTCGTCGTGAACATCAGCGACCTTGAACGGCATTTTTCTGACGGTGCGACCATCGGCATGGCCGAACTTATGCACAAGGGCCTCCTGCGTACCGCCGATCGTGGTGTTAAGATGCTCGGTATGGGAACGGTGACAAAGAAGTTCACGGTACGGGCGCACGCGTTCTCCGCGACCGCACGCGCATCGATCGAGAAGGCCGGAGGAAAGGTCGTGGTCGTCGGCATCGTGCCGGTACCGGAAAAGAAGGCTCATACGAATTAACCGTAGGGGGAGATCCTGTGCTGGAAAAACTGACGCAGATCTGGCGGGTACGCGACCTTCGTATGAAGGTGCTCTTCGTGCTGGTGATGCTGTTCGTGTTCCGGGTGATCGCGCACATCCCGATCCCCGGCGTCGACATCACGGCGCTCCGCAAGTTCTTCAGCTCCAACCAGCTTCTCGGTCTGTTCAACGTGTTCTCGGGCGGCGGACTCGAGAACTTCTCGATCGTCATGCTCGGCGTCGGCCCGTACATCACCGCATCGATCATCTTCCAGCTCCTGACGATGATCATCCCCACTCTCGAGCGGCTCTCGAAGGAGGGTGAACAGGGCCGGGAGCGCATCAACCAGTGGCAGCGCCTCCTGACGGTTCCGCTCGCGGTCCTCCAGAGCTTCGCAACGATCTCGCTTTTACGGCAGCAGAACGCGGACATCCTGCCGGACATCTCCCGTTTCGAACTGGTGACAGCGATCATCGCGATCACCGCGGGTACGATCTTCCTCATGTGGATCGGCGAGCTC
>CAYGGS010000123.1:0-1210 GCA_964349545.1 uncultured Gammaproteobacteria bacterium | reverse complement strand
CGCGCGGTTTCACGAGCCGTACCCCGATGCTCGTCGTCGTGAACATCAGCGAGAAGAAGATCGGGAACGGCATCTCGCTCATCATCTTCACCGGTATCGTCGCGAGCGTCCCCTCGAGCATCCAGCAGGCGATGGCGACGTTCGATCCGACGAAGGTCTTCACTTACCTCCTCATCCTTGGCGTGTTCCTCCTGACCATCGCCGGTATTGTGTTCATTACCGAGGCGCAGCGGAACATCCCCGTGTCCTACGCGCGCCGCATCAGGGGTAATCGCGTGTTCGGCGGCGTCGATACGCACCTGCCGCTCCGCGTGAACCAGGCAGGCGTCATCCCGATCATCTTCGCGGTCTCGCTCGTCGTGTTCCCGCCGCTCATCGCGCAGTTCTTCCAGCGTTCGGACGTCGGATGGATCGCCATGATCGCGAACCAGACCATCACGCTGTTCCAGAACTCCGTGTTCTACGCGGTGATCTATTTCGTGCTCGTCGTCGCGTTCACCTACTTCTACACGTCCGTCGTGTTCCACCCGCAGCAGATCGCCGAGAACCTCCAGAAACAGGGCGGGTTCGTTCCCGGTATACGCCCCGGCCAGAACACCGCCGAATATCTCGGTTACGTTTCGAACCGCATCATGCTTGCCGGCGCGCTGTTCCTCGGGTTGATCGCGATCCTCCCGAACATCATGCAATCGGCGACCGGTATCACGACGCTGATCGTCGGCGGCACCAGTCTCCTCATCGTCGTATCCGTCGTGATCGAGACCGTGAAGCAGATCGACGCGCAGCTCGTCATGCGGGACTACGAAGGGTTTTAGAGGGACATTTGACATGTGACAATTGACTGTTGACCCATTGGCTTGTATTTCTCATCTGGTCAATCGTCACATGTCAATAGTCAAAAGTCATATGCCACACGTCAAACGTCATACAACGCCGCTCCGAATCGCCATTCTCGGACCCCAGGGATCCGGAAAGGGTACCCAAGCGGATCTGCTGTCGAAAAAGTTGCATCTCCCGCACGTATGTACCGGTGATATTTTTCGTACCCATATCAAATACCGAACGAGGATCGGCAGAAAGGTCATGAGGCTGCTCGACGCCGGGACGTTGGTGCCTGATTCCATGGTGAACAAGATCGTCCGTGACCGTTTGAACAAACCGGATTGCCGGAAGGGGTTCATTCTGGACGGTTTTCCCCGGACCATTCCGC
>CAYGGS010000122.1:0-2498 GCA_964349545.1 uncultured Gammaproteobacteria bacterium | reverse complement strand
CCTTCCGTATACGGTGTCGCGTCTTTTCGTTCGTCTAAGGTCCCGCCCTACGGGCACCCTGATACTCACTCATGCGACGCGACAGATATTTTCGTAGGTGGGAATATGCTCGACAAAAACGCTTGGATGCGCTATTTTTTCTGTGCACTCGGGGATCGTTTTTATTCTATCGTGCGCTGAGCTCGGGGATCGTCTAATGGTAGGACAGCGGCCTTTGGAGCCGTGAATCGGGGTTCGATTCCCTGTCCCCGAGCTCAGAGCAGGAACAACATATCGGGGTTCTCCCGCCACCTATAATAAATGAAGGGAAGGCGGGATCCCGCTCCGCGGGAGAGTCCCTGTCCCCGAGCTCAGCGCAGGAACATCTTTGCCGTCTACTGCCGGAGAGGCGGGTGTCAGGCTCTTTCATGAAAGCTATGTAAGGACGGCGGCTCTCTTTTTGTATGGGAGAGTCGCTTTAGCGACGGCATGCTGCATGCCCGAACATACTACGAACGGTGTATGAAACAAAACGAGAATCGCAGTCATGACCCTGCTTGACATTCGGTGCACCCCTGCTACGATGGTGCCAATTAGAGCAAAACTCTTTGCTCTAAGAGTACATACCCAACCCGAATAGGGGGTGCAACATGGGAGGGGACAAGGTCACCCGCGTCACGCTTTGCTGCGGCGTCCAGGGCTGCCCGACGGTCGAGGTCGACCGCGAGGCCAAGAAGGTGCTCATCACCGACGACAGCGGCGGCAAGGTCACGCTCACCACCGACGAGTGGCAGAAGGCGCGCACCGATCCCACGCTCGCTCCGTAGTCCGACGGCTTCAACGCCGTCATCGTGGCCCTCGGTCCTTCATCGGATCGGGGGTCACCATTTCACAAGGAGCATGAGATGGAACGACTGAGCGGTCTACCGTTTTTCCGTTCTTGCTTTCTGCGTGTCAACGAACGGGACGGACTGGTGGTGGCTGCTCATCAGCTCCATCCAGAACCCGTCTTCTTCGCTCGTACCGGATGGACAGCGATCGAACGGTCGCTCGAAACGAACGGTGCTACGGTTGTTTCGCATGAGGCGAGAGAAGCGCTGATCCAGCGAGGTCTGATCGTCACCAGTACGGCGACCGATCAGGAGGAACTGGTGATCGCTCGCGCTCATGCCCGGCACCGCCTCCTGCGCCCGACCATCCTGTACCTGATGATGGCGCAGGGGTGCAACTGGGAGTGTCAGGGATGTCCGATTCCCGGATTGGTGCTTCGTCACGGTGAGCGGTCGCTCTCGTTCGAAGATGCCATGTCCGGAATGGCGCTCTGGCAACGCCACATCGCGACCTACCCGAGCGACGACGAGCCGTATTACCTCATCTTCTACGGCGGCGAACCCTTGCTTAACCGGGCGGTCCTCGAGCGGCTCATGCCGGTCATCCGTGAGGAGCATGCCGCGGGACGGCTTCCCGGGAAGCTTGAGCTGATGCTGTGCACCAACGGCGAGCTGGTCGACGCACCTCTGGCTGAATTGCTCGCGGCACACTCCGTGACCGTTGCGCTCGGCATGGATGGTTCCGCTCATACGAACGACCTCACCAGGAGGACGCGTACGGGCCTGCCCACCGCCGCCACGATCGAGCAGGCGATCCGTCTGTTGCTCGATCACCGCGTCCGTGTCGTAGTCTCGACCACGATCACGCCCGTCAACGCCGGAGAGCTGCCGCTCAATGCCGCACGACTCAAGTCGCTTGGAGTCGCCGGCGTCGGCCTCAATCTGCTGAAGGGCGCAGCGCTCATGCAGCTGACGCCGGAAGAGCGCGATGCCTACGCGAAGCTTGCGGCAAAGACCGTCCTAGCCGGATTGCAGATGCGGAATGGCCCGGATTCCTTCTTCGAGTACCAGCTCGAGAAAAAGCTGTGTGCTCTGAGAAGCGGCCTGCCCTATTCCGTCGACTGCACCTGCCACGGCAATCAGATCGTGATCCAGCCTGATGGCCACGTGGGCAACTGCCCGTTCGTCCGTCATGACATGGGTCAGGTCCGTCAGCTTCCGGAGGAATTCCGGATCGGACGGACAGCGATCGTACGATCGTGGCAGGAAAGGCTTCCCATTTTCGGCAGCGACGTCGATCAGGGGAAGCGCGCCGGCTGGCTGGATGGCGGAGGTTGCGCCTGGGGATCGAAAGCGCTGTCAGGCGATGAAGCGGCAGCGGACACGTGCAATGCCATGTTCGTCCAGGAGGTGCAACATGAGCTCATCTGGACCCTTCTCCCGGCCGATCGGGCTAGCGCACTCCGGCGAGGGGAACTCACTCATTGGGCTGATCGGAGGCTCCGGCCTTTGCTCCGTCCCGGGCCTTGAACCTTCACAGCGCGTAGAAGTGACGACGCCGTACGGCCTGCCGTCAGGACCGGTCACACTGTGCGATCGAGGAGGGGTGCGGATCGCCTTCATTCCACGTCATGGATATGAACATGCGATCCCGCCGCACCGCGTGCCGTACAAGGCTAACCTGGCAGC
>CAYGGS010000121.1:0-2501 GCA_964349545.1 uncultured Gammaproteobacteria bacterium | reverse complement strand
CTCCTGTTCACGTCGCTCATCGTCATCCCGCAGTACCTGCACATCCGCGGCCTCGGCCTGTGGATCACCGGACAGAAACGGAACCCGGAGTCCGTGGTGCTGGCGGACGACGTCGCCATGTACCGCTGGATCAAGGACCATACGCCGAAGGACGCGATCTTCGCCGCGCCGTTCAAGTGGGGATACTACCTGCCGGCGATCGCTGAACGGTCCGTCGTGGTCGATGATGCGATCGGGAGCGACAGCCGTGATGTACGGTGGAACCTTGCAGGCCAGACGGCGCAGCTGTTCGTCGAGCCCTCCGCCGAAAAGGCCGCAGCATTGGCGAAGCAGCTCAACGTCCGCTATGTGCTGTGGGACGCGATCTTCAGTAAGTACCCCGAGAACCACCGCGCGTACGACCAGGAAAAATTCGGCGATCCCGCGTATTTCCGTGAAGCGAACCGGATAAATAATACCGTGCTCTATGAGGTCCTCTAGGGTCGCCATCATCGCCGCGGTCGTGTTCCTTGCCGGGTTGGCGTGCCTGTACTACGACGTGACCACGGAAACGTTCTATTGGATCCTGTTCCTGCCGCTCAAAGCGGTGCAGCTTCTTGCCACGGACGTCCTGCACCTCGCGAACGAGCGGTTCATCATGTTCAGTCTCGCCGTCGGCGCGCCGCTCACCGTATTCTACTGGCAGCTATGGCTGCGGTGGAGCACACCGCGCGTAGGCCGCTAGCGTCTGCTCGCCCGCCGTGTCCCAGGTATAGAGTTCCGTGACGAACGTACTGCCGTCGCGGGTCTTCGGTCTTTCCCAGGCACGCTCGACCGCGGCCCTGATCGACGCGACGTCATCCGCGTCGCAGTATTCGGCGTGCGGGCCGAAGTACTCCTCGGTGCACCCGCCGCGTGAGACCGCGAGGTTCGCGCCGGCCGCGCATGCCTCGAGGCTCGCGAGGCCCGGCGTCTCGTACCAGCTCACCAAGGCATTGACGCGGGCGTCCGCGTACGCGCTGAACAGGTCGCGCTGGTCGAGGTGGTCGATGAAGAGCGTCCGGCCGCGCCTCCGGCCGAGCTCCTTGCAGAGCGCGGTGTAGCGCGGGTCGAATGGCTTCCCTATGAACACGAGCGGCTCCGGGAACCCGATGAGCGCCTCGATCAAAGCGAGTTGGTTCTTCCGGTACTCGATGCGTCCGGCGCAGAGCACGAAGTCCGTGAGGCCATGCTGCTTCGCGAACTTTCCCGGCGTCGCCTCCCGCGCGAGCGTGGCGTCGAACCCGTTCACTACCTTCGAGCAGCGGTCGGGAGGGATGTCGAACTGCCGTTCGAGCACGCGCGTTTCCGCATCGGAGTTCGGCAGGAGCAGGTCCGCTTTCCTGAGGAACGAGCCGAGTCGTCGGTCCATGACCGGGTTCCATGCGTAGTTATAGAGCAGCGCGCGCACCTGCGCGGACGCGTAGTGCCGCAGGTACCCCGGCGGTTTCAGCCGGAAGAACTCGCGGTTCACGCCGAACATGGCGCGGTAGCGCTCACGCATGTCCCAGTGGATGGTCGAGATGGCGACCGGGATGCGCGCGGCCTTTGCCGTGTCCATGATCGCCGAGGAATATACCTGCGACGGGTTGAACACGTGGACCAGATCGGTCCCCGGAGGCAAGGGTTCCTTGCTCGTTCCGAGCGTCACCGTGATGCCGAGTTTTTCCAGCCCCTTCTTGGTCTCAAGGATCTGTACGGCATCGCCGCCGGATAGCTTTCCCATCGAGGTACGCGTGACGAAATGGACCTTCATGGTTTTCTTGTACACAATCCTTTGATAAATCCGAGGGTTGTCGCAAGGACCATCGCCCCTTTTATGTACGGGACGTAGATACTATCCGAGAATGAGGGTGTTTTTTTCGACTGTAGCAACGGGAGGTAGAGATACCCGACGACCGCGAACGCCGCCCCGATATATGCAGCAGGATGCAGCACCGCCCCGGCGGCGATGAACGCGAGTACGATCATCCAGAACGCGGCAACGATCCGGTACTGGGCAAGCATGAGCCGGTACTGCCCGTCGGAGAACGAGTATCGGCGGATGCGGTCGTAGAATCGCCGTACGGTCTGGTCGAGTGTCCAAGAGACGACAGCCGTCGGAGCGAACTCGATGGGGATGTGATGGGACCTGATGGCCAGGTCGAAGAGGGTGTCTTCCGAGGTGTCCGCGACCTGTTCCGGGTATCCACCGGCAGCAGACCAGGATTCCTTTGTGAACGCGATCGAACGCGACGAAGGGAGGAACGATCCCGGCCGGACGTTGCGTACGTTGAAGTTGAGGGTTGTGGCGAGTGCGTGCTCCCAGGGCGTCCGTACGTTCGGACGGTACCATCCGCCGACGACCCTAGCGGGCGGTGTCCGGCGGAACGGTTCGGTGATCCGCTGCAGCCAGTCCGGGTCCAGAACGCAGCCGGCGTCCGTGACGGCGACGATCTCGTTCCGTGCGAGCTGGATCGCCGCGTTGCGGCCGACCGAGCGGT
>CAYGGS010000120.1:0-2516 GCA_964349545.1 uncultured Gammaproteobacteria bacterium | reverse complement strand
ATATTCGTGGGCGAGGCGACCAACGCGTTCATCCTCGTCGTCATGATCCTGATCTCGGTCGTGATCGACTTCGTGAACTCGTACCGTTCCGAACGTGCCGTCGAAGCGCTCCTCGCAAAGGTCGTGACGAAGGCGACGGTCATCCGTAGCGGTACCCGGCACGAGGTGCCGCTGACCTCGATCGTGCCCGGCGACGTGGTCGTCCTGTCGGCCGGCAACGTCGTACCGGCGGATGGTTTCCTCATCGAGGGCAAGGACGTGTTCGTGAACGAATCGTCGCTGACCGGCGAGTCGCTCCCGGTCGAGAAGGTTCACGGTCAACGCACCGTGGGTGACGTGCGGCTCACCACGCTGCAGAAGGATTCGATGTTCATGGGCACCAGCGTCGTCACCGGCAACGCGATCATGCAGGCGGTCGCGACCGGTACGAAGACCGCGTTCGGGAAGATCGCCGAACGGATCTCCGGCGAGGAGCGGCAGACCGACTTCGAGCGGAGCATGCGGCAGTTCAGCATATTCCTGATGAAGGTGACGGTCGTCATGGTCGTCATCGTGTTCCTCGCGTCGGCCCTCAATCCGTTCGCCAACCTGCGGCTGCTCGATTCGTTCATCTTCGCGATCGCCATCGCGATCGGGCTTACGCCGGAGCTCCTGCCCGTCATCATCACGGTGTCGCTCTCCCGCGGTGCCGTCCGCATGTCGAGGAAGCAGGTCATCGTGAAGCACCTGCCCGCGATACAGAACTTCGGGCGTATGGACGTGCTGTGCACGGACAAGACGGGGACGCTCACCGAGAACCGCATCACCCTGATCAAGCACGTCGACGGCAGCGGCCGAACCTCGGATGACGTGCTCCGCACGGCGTACCTGAACAGCGCGTACCACACCGGCGCAGCGAATAACCTCGACCACGCGATCCGGGTGTTCAGGGCGTGGAACCTGGGCGGATCGAGGAAGGTCGACGAGATCCCGTTCGATTTCGAACGTCGCCGCGATTCCATCATCGTCGACGAGAACGGCGTCCGCCGTATCGTCACGAAGGGCGCGCCTGAAGCCGTGTTTCCGGTGTGCGCACGGTACCGCGCAGGGAGCTCGGACGTCCCGTTCGATGCCGCCCGGCACAAGGCCGCGCAGGACCAGTTCCTGACGTTGAGCAGCGAGGGGTACAAGGTGCTTGCCGTAGCGACGGGCGTCGTACCGATAAAGAACGAGCTCTATGAAAAGGTGGACGAACATGACCTGACGTTCGTCGGTTTCGTCGGGTTCCTCGACCCGCCGAAGAAGACGGCAGAGGAAGCGATCCGTGACCTCGAGGACTACGGCATCGAGGTGAAGATCCTCACCGGCGACAGCGCCGTGCTGACGGAGAAGATCTGCAACGATCTGAAGATCCCGCTCAGGGGCATGACGACCGGCGACGAGCTCGCTGCGTTGAAAGAGGACGAGTGGCGCGACGCCGTGCTCGGGAACACCGTGTTCGCGCGCATCGATCCCGAGCAGAAGGAGCGGATCATCGTGGCGCTCCAGGCGGCAGGCAAGGTCGTCGGGTTCATGGGCGACGGCATCAACGACGCGCCCGCGCTCAAGGCCGCGGACGTCGGGGTCTCGGTCAGCAACGCCGTCGACGTCGCAAAGGAGACGGCCGACATCATCCTGCAGCGCCGGAGCCTCCGGGTGCTCCGGGACGGCGTGGTCGAGGGTCGGCGGACGTTCCAGAACGCGCTGAAGTACATCGAGATGGGCCTGAGCTCGAACTTCGGCAACATGTTCTCGATGATGGTCGCGGCGTCGTTCCTGCCGTTCCTCCCGATGCTGCCGGCGCAGATCCTCTTGAACAACATCATGTACGACAGCTCGCAGCTCACGCTCTCGTCGGACAATGTCGACGAGGACGACGTCAAGAAACCGACGGTCTGGGACATGAAGTTCATCAAGCGGTTCATGCTCACGTTCGGCCCGATCAGCTCGCTGTTCGACTTCGCGACGTTCGGCCTCATGTGGGCGTACTTCAGCGATTCCGCGTCGAAGTTCCAGACCGGCTGGTTCATCGAATCGATCGCGACGCAGGTGTTCGTCATCTACGTCATCCGGACGAAAAAGCTGCCGTTCATTGGGAGCCGGCCGAGCTGGATCCTGATGGTCAACACGCTGCTCGTTGTGATTGCCGCGTGGATCATCCCGTTCACGCCGATCGGTTCGTACTTCCACTTCGCGCCGTTGCCGCCGTTCATTCTCGCGGTCCTGTTCGGCTACATATTCGTGTATCTTGGATTGGTGCAGATGACGAAACGCTGGTTCTATCGGCGGCATCAGGCGCAGACAGCGGTCGTCGCATAACGATATACCACAACAGCTTTTTCGTTTGCCCCTTCCTTGACAGGGAGGCGTTGTTGCTGCTACAACGCCGACGAAGGAGAGCGCCTGGTTCGGATGTTCCACCCGTTCGTTTGGAGGTCATGATGTGCTCATCCGATGGAGCACCGGCAATCGAGCTGAGGGCTTGCACGCTGCCTGAT
>CAYGGS010000119.1:0-2521 GCA_964349545.1 uncultured Gammaproteobacteria bacterium | reverse complement strand
CCTCTCGCACGGTACATGCTGTCCTCGCCGGTCCGTTCGATAGTAGCGTCATTGCACAATACCGAAGCCCGCAGCAGCCGTTGAAGCATCTGATCGTTGTTCTGACCGACAGCGACCCCTTGATGGACGATGTCCCCTTCCACCTCTAAACCCGTTCCGGTTACGGTCATCATCTTTCCGTCACACCAGACGCGGGTTACGGCCATCTCGCCCTTTGTAATTGTGCCGGTCTTATCCGTGCAGATGACGGTCGTTTCTCCCAACGTCTCGATGATCGACATCCGGTTCACTATTGCATTTCGTTTTGCCATTCGGTACACCCCGGCGGCGAGCGTGCTGATCAACACCACGGGAAATCCTTCGGGAAAAGCGGAAATTGCCAGGGCAATGACGAGTATCATGATGCTCACGAGGACCTCTTCCGTCAGCACCGGTGCGCGGAAAACCATAAGGGCGCCGGTTGTACATGAAACAACGATCGCGACGATGGTCATGAAGCGGGCAATGCGGTTGACCTTCTTCTGCAGCGGCAGTTCCTTGACCGATTCCGAGATGCTCCGCGAGATTTGCCCGAACTTCGTGCTCATGCCCGTATGCGTCACGACCGCAATACAGCGCCCGTAGACCACGAACGTCCCCATGAAGATCTGATTGTCCTGTCCAGCGTCGCTTGGTTTCGTCGCGGCTTTCTTCCGGACATCCCTCGACTCGCCCGTAAGGACCGATTCGTTAATCCGCAATTCCTTTTCTTCGACGACCACTGCATCAGCCGATACCCTCTCCCCGGTACGCAACACCAGGACATCGCCGGGTACGATCTGCGATGACTGAATTTCCGACTCCTTTCCGTTCCGACGAACGATGGAAGCGGGTACCAGCATTTTTTTTAACGCCTCGGTCGCTTTTTCAGATCGGAACTCCTGAATGAACCCCGTCATGACAACCATGCCGATCACCGCGAGTATCGTGTAACTGGTCACGTCCTTGCCAACGATGAACGACAGCACCGCTGAAACGAGCAGTAGGTAAATGATGAAGTTGCCCCTGATCTGTCGGAAAAAGATGGTCAGCGGAGATACGCGTCCGGTCGCCTGGATCTCATTCGGTCCGTATTTTAAAAAGCGACGATCCGCTTCTATGGTCGATAAACCGTTATGGTTCATGTCGATACTAATGAGATATTTATCTTAAATTGTTATTTTCATCCTTATTCTAGCACATTATTTTAAAAAAATCAAGCAATATGCACGACTTTACAGTACCGTCTAGATGCATTACTATTCGAGGATCGATTTGAAAATGTAAACAAGCTTACCATCATCGGATCGCTGGCGTACCCGAATGCTCTTGAAAGGATATTTCGAAATGAAATGTTTGCAGGATCTTGGTATTACACGTTACGATTGAGCAACGTACAAAAGTAATCCTCTTAGTGTAAACCCAGCAACGAGGTGGAGGAGGGCCGGAGTGGCTCATTAACAACGCGGAGGCGTGCGAGAGTGGTCTATGGCGATTGATTCATCGTGGGAGCGGAGGCATGGCAGCGTGGTCGAACGCGGCGGTCTTGTCCCGCAGCATGGCGGAAGGTTGGCTGACCACCGCCGTAGTAGCGGCGGGGCCCCGCCAATAGAATATTGGCGGTGGGTGGTCTAAAGCGCTGGTCTTGAATCGCGTATAGAGCGGAGGGGTGGCCGAGTGGTTGAAGGCGACAGTCTTGAAAACTGTTATACCTGAAAAGGTATCGTGAGTTCGAATCTCACCCCCTCCGCTCTTGTACGCGACGAATCCTGCACCTTCCGCCATCTTGAGAGGCGCGCCAGCGCCGAAACCCCCGCGAATGCCGATGCTACCGATTTCGTTATGATTCATACGGTATATTAATACCTAGGAACGTGGTAGAATACCGGTACAAGGAGGAAACCCACTATGGCAACCATCGCACAAAACGAGTACCATCACGGCGCGGCGCTCGTTTCCTGGAAGTTCCCCGAGATACCAAGGTACCACTACTCACGCGCCTGGTACATCGTAATGAGCGTCATTGGCATCGGTGTGTTCACCTTTGCCCTCCTTTCGAACAATCCCCTGTTCGCCTTCATCATCGTCATCACGTGGGCGCTGTTCTTCTACCGCTCGCGGCAGAGACCGACGATCCTCACCGCATCGATCACCGAGGACGGCATCGTGGTCGGCAAGGATTTCTACGGGTATGACGACCTTAAGGAATTCTGGGTCATCTACAAACCGCCAGCCAAGACTCTCTACCTGAGCTTCAAAGCGTCGATGCGGCCGATATTCAGCATCGCGATCGAGGATGCCGATCCGGTCGAGATCAGGAAACAGCTGAAACGCTTCATCACCGAAGACCTCGAAAAGGAGGACGAGTCGGCGTCGGACGCGTTCGGTCGGCTGTTCAGGATCTGAACGACAAGCAACACCGTTGCTTCATGCGGCGGTGGTTTTGTAGTTCGCGGTGCGCCCCGGCAAGCCCGACTGCGCTGACGCTACGTCGGGTAAAAAA
>CAYGGS010000118.1:0-2556 GCA_964349545.1 uncultured Gammaproteobacteria bacterium | reverse complement strand
GCTGAAGCACACAGCGAGCGTACAGTTCGGCTTGCTCGCGGTATTCACGAAGCACTTCCTCTGGATACGGGATACTCAATCCATGTACCATCTTCAGTTCCCTCTGTGTTGCTCTGCGCGCATCATGGCGCAGGGCGGCTTCGGGGTTGTACTAGACTTCCCGGTCTCGTGCTGCGTTGTGCCGCTCGACCAGCGGCGTCACCAAGAAGTTGGTGAGGAAGAAGGCGGTGAGACACACGGCCAGCCAGACGTCACGCGGATTCACGATGATCGGGTACACCGCGATGAAGAGCACCGCGGGAGCTACGTACCACCGCATCCGCAACCACCAGCTGATCGTATCGTCCCTGCGAGGAACTTCGCGGAACGCCACTGCGCCGATCATCATGAGGACCGATACGATCGCAACGACGAACTCGATGCCCCTGCAGAAACTTACGATTCCACCTGTCCAATCAGTGAACACGTTCGCACCTCCCTGTGCTAGGTCTTCCGGACGTCCATCATGACGTTCCTCATGATCGCCATGATGACGATGCCGACGGCGGACGCACCGCACGGAACGAGGAGCGTGACGATCACGTCACCGCTCTTGTCCCACGCGTAGACGCCAGCGAGAACCGCGAGCACGGCGATCACCGTCATGGGGACGAGGTCGCCATCGAACCATCTGTTATTGCGAGGCATCCTGTGTCTCCTTTTTTCTGGGAAAGCACAACTACCTATGCTCATGACGACGCATTCCAGGCCGATAAAGCCCGCAATGTGTCGCCATGAGCCGCTCGAACACGAGTTGTAACGAACCGTTGCCCCGTACTTCCCTGTGAAACAGGGATAGTTCGGGGCGCTCCTGAACGTACTGGGTATTGTAGTCCCACCACGCTCAGGGGCAAGGGGCTATGGACCATCCTCTCTGGAACGTCCATAGCCCCGAAACAACAACCGTGGATCTCCACTACCACTTGCCGGGATCCTTCTTCGGCACGTGGCAGACCCCGTGTTCGTCGATCCAGGGATCGGCACGGAGATCGCACCCGCGCGCACCGCGCGTATACCGACCCGGCGAGGTGACTGCCCAGATGACCAGTCGGATAGCGGCGTATGTCAGGACCGCCATACCGATGCTGTCCAGATCCTTCAAGTGGCCGGTCTGATAGGCAACTCCAGCCACTACGGCAACCAACAACAGCTCAAGGATAATCCTCATGTGACCCTCATGGGTTAGAGAAGTATCTCGTGGCAACAGCCCCATGCTCCACCATGAAGCACACGATTGCTGCCACGAGTTCCACGATGGTGTAACGAGCATCGAACTTGAACCTACTACGTTTCATCAATAGGCTCAAGTTCGGGAAGCAGGGAAATATCGTGTATTGGATCCTGCCTCCGAACGAACAGCGCCTCCCTTCGCCTACGCCCGACCGTGACGACGCTCGTGCTCAAGGTACAGGTCGTACCACTCGCGACCCATCGCGTGCGGTTCGATATCGCTGACCCTGGCCGCGTGCTCACCGACAGGATATCCGTGCCAGTCGAAGACGGTGATCACGAAATCCGAACCGATCATGCCGCGATAGGGGTTCCGCGGAGTGACCTTGTACGTATAGACGAACCTCGGCCGCATCTTGCGGTTCACGTACATCCCGACCGGACGCCCGTGCGCGTTGCAGCGTGCGAGGAGTTCCCGTACCGGGGCAACGGCCCAGGCATGCTGCAGGAACCGGTCCAGCTCGTCCGCATCGATCGGCACACGGCCGAACCCGTGGTAGAAATCGCGAACGACCTGCACGAACTTGTAGCACTCCAGCCCCATCTTCCTTGTCTGGATCTCCCGGCGCAGGCTCGCGATCCAGCTCACCATCATCACCACCGCGATCACAAGAATGACGACAGCCGCGATCAGGAACTGCATGCCGTACCTCCTCTAGGACGTTGCACGAACGGACTCGACGGCTATGGGAACGATCGTGCATTACACGACCGAATGCGAAGGTTGTAATGTTCCATGCAGCGGCAGCCATACCACTCGTGTGACGGGGCCGACGCTGCATGGATACCGATGAAATGAACATTCCGATTCTCGAACAGCGAATATCTCATTCACAGTTCAGGAGTCGGAGGGGAGGCGCATGGAGTAGAACCATAGCACCTCCCGCTCACGAGCAGACCTAGCGCCGGAGCGCTAGGGTTGAGGTCAGGCCTGGGTCGTGGCCGAGGACGTCACGGTCGTGGCGCCGTTGTAGACGTTGACGACGCCGCCGTTGACGTTGATGACGTTGGTGCACTTGCCGTGATCCTGGCAGCAGCCGTCGCGTCCGTCCTTGCCAGCGGGGCCTTGTGGACCCTGAGGGCCGGAGGGACCAGGGATTGCGACGACGCCAGCACCTTCGACGACGGTACCGGTGTCACCCTTCGGTCCCTGGGGACCTGCAAGGCCTTGCTCGCCCTTCGCGCCGGCAGGACCCTGCTTTCCTTGCGGACCAGCGTTGCCTTGCTCACCCTGCGGTCTCCGACGGAACCACGAGATGAGAAGCGCGAGCGCGATCAGTGCCCATC
>CAYGGS010000117.1:0-2571 GCA_964349545.1 uncultured Gammaproteobacteria bacterium | reverse complement strand
GTGGCAATCGCTGCGTTCCTTTTCATCACCGTCCGTGGAGGCGTGACGCCGAGGGAGCAGTATACGACTTGCATGCGCGATTGCTACGGTCTCATGATCCAGGAATCCTCGAAGCAGTACTGCCCGGGACGGTGCACGGAGATCACAGAGTGGCAGCCGACGGGGCCGCAGATCAACGAGGTCATCGCCGAGATCACCGGGAAGAAGACGAACACGACCACCACCGCGTCCAACAAGAACGCCGCGACGGTGTATACCAATTCGACGATCACCAACACGACGACCTATACCCATGCGACGAATACCAATGCGGCAGTGGACCAGAACGGCCAGTTCTACTGCAACTGGGTGTGGCCGCAGGAGATCATCGACAAGGACACGAAGGACCTCGTAAAGGCGTGCACGTCAAAACGGCCGTGGTGCAACTATGCGGACTATTCGTACGAGAACGTCGGGTGCTGTACGGATGCGGCGCATACCGACTGTGTGACGCTGCCGAATTTGTAATTGTTGTCGGGGGCCAAGGGCGGGTTTGATGCTTTCTCTCCATGATGAGAGAAAGCGACAGAAAGAGAATCAAGCGCGCTCCAAACCTTGCCCCGGCGAATGCCGGGGTCTTGTCGTAGAGGAGATGCCGAAACAGGTTCGGCATGACAGGAAAAGGGCGGCTCAAACATGTCGCGCGCGGAAGAGTCATCTGTTTGTTTTTTGATTATTCAGGCCCTATACTGCCGGTATGTCACAAGATGATCTGATGGACGTTGTCGACGATCAGGATGTTGTTACGCAGGGGGCGTCACGCAGGCAAATTCACCACGATGGCCTTCGACATCGCGAGGTCCATGTGTGGTTGTTCACAGGTAAAGGCGAGCTAGTTTTTCAGCATCGGTCAAATACAGCCGACACCTATCCCGACCTGCTTGATGCGTCGTGTGGGGGCCATGTTGATTTGGGGGAGAATTACCTGACCGCGGCAAAGAGAGAGCTTCAGGAAGAGACAGGGATCGTTGCACGAGAAGACGAGCTTATCCTACTCGGAAAAGCAAAAACAGACTCTTTCGATCCGGTTACAAAAAAACATAACAATACTTACCGGCAGGTGTATGCGTATCGGCTTGCTGATGGCCAATCGATCGTCCGAGATCCAAAAGAAACAAGTGAATTCGAACATGTGTCCTTCGACAAGTTACGACAACTTGATGAAAATGAAAAGAAGAGATTCATTCGTTGGATGTTGAGCCCGTTCATGATGGATGTATACAAAAGAATCGAGCAGATGATATAGAGCGTTTTTGAGAATTCCAAATACCAATACAGCGCAGGTTTTCCCGCGAAGCGGGATCCCGCTTTCCTTTGAGTTTTTAGATCAAGGTGGCGGGAAAACCTGCGCTGTATATTGATGGCGTGGTTATGCTTCCACGATCACTGGTAGTATCAACGGCTGCCTGTGGGTTTTGTAGAAGATGAACTTCTCGAGGGCGATGCGGAGCTTATCGCGGAGGTACTGCTCGTTCGGGGAGGTTCTCGGCTCTTTGTCTTGCAGTGCTTGGAGCGCGGCACGTTTCAGTTCCTTCATGAGCTGCTGCTGCTGCTCGATGAACGTGAAGCCGCGGGAGACAACGTCGATCCTACCGGGCTTGCCGCCACGGCCGACCTGCGCGACGACGATGATCATGCCGTCGTTCGCGAGCTGCTTCCGGTCGCGCAGCACGATGTGGTTCACGTCGCCGAGCCCGAGGCCGTCGACGAACACGTAGTTCGCCGGGACGCGGTGGTTCGTGACGTAGCCGTTGCCGTTCATGAACTCGACGATCTGGCCGTTGTCGGCGATGAGGACGCGGTTCTCGGGCACGCCGGCCTTCACCGCGTTCTTCTTGTTCGCGATGAGGAACGAGTAGTTGCCCTCGATCGGCATGACGTACTTCGGCCGGACCCACCGGATGAACCGGACGAGGTCGTCGGCCTTCGCGTGGCCGCCGGAGTGGATGTCGAACATCTTGTAGTCGATGACGTCGGCGCCCTCGCGGAACAGACCGTCCTTCAGCCGCTGGACCGAGCGTTCGTTGCCCGGGACGACGGACGAGGAGAAGACGACGAGGTCGCCCTTCTCGATCTGGAGGTACTTGTGCTCGCGGTTCGCGATGCGCATGAGCGCGGCGTTGTCCTCGCCCTGCGCGCCGGTGCACATGATGAGCAGCTGGTTCTTCGGCAGGCGCTGCGCCTGCTCCCAGGTGACGATCGTGTTCTGCTTCACGCGGATGTAGCCGAGCTTGCGGCCGATCTCGATGTTCGTCCGGAGCGAGAACCCCTCGACCATGACCTTGCGGTTGTACTTCTCGGCGAGCGTGAGGACCTGCTGGATGCGGGAGAGGAGCGAGGCGAACGTCGCGACGATCATCCGGCCGTGCGTCTGTGTGAACATCGTATGGATGTTCCGCTCGATCTCTTCCTCGGAGTGCTGCGTGCCTGATACCGGCGCGCTCGTCGAGTCGACCATGAGACACAGCACGTTGCGGCTGCCGAGCGCCTTGATCTTGTCGATCTCGGTGCGGTTGTTCGCGTGTGCGTGCT
>CAYGGS010000116.1:0-2722 GCA_964349545.1 uncultured Gammaproteobacteria bacterium | reverse complement strand
GTTCTCCGCGACGCTCCTCGCCCTCGGTACGGCGCTGATCTCCGGTCTGAACGTATTCACCGGCAAGACCGGCGTTACGGCAATAAAAGACCCGATCGGCTTTACGACGCTGAAGAACGCGGCCGTGGCGGTATTGTTGCTCGGCACGTTCATGGTATTCCGGAGGTGGCATGAGGTGCGTGCGCTGACGAAGCAGCATTGGTTGAAGCTCCTGGCCATCGGCATCGTCGGCGGCTCGGTCCCCTTCGCCCTCTTCTTTATAGGCTTGAGCAGAACCACCGCGCTCAACGCGACGCTCATCCATAAGACGTTGTTCCTGTGGGTGTTGTTGCTGGCCATACCGATCCTGAAGGAGCGCATGACGAGAGGCCAGTGGATCGGCATCGGCATGGTCGCAGCAGCGAACCTGTTCATCGGCGGATTCCAGGGATTCAAATTGAACGCCGGCGAACTGATGATCCTCGGCGCGACGATCCTGTGGGCGGTCGAGAACATCATCGCAAAGAAGGTGCTGAAGAATGTCTCGAGTTTGACCGTATCGGCAGCGCGGATGGTCTTCGGCTCGGTCATCCTGATGGTTTTTGTGGCGATGCGCGGTGGAGGCGATGCGGCGACCCAACTGACGGCGGTCCAGTGGGGCTGGACTTTGCTGTCGAGCGCGCTTCTGGTCGGCTATGTGCTGACGTGGTACGCCGCGCTGAAGCGCGCACCGGCGACCTACGTGGCGGTCCTGTTGGTCCCGGCAACGCTGATCACGAACGTGCTGACCGCGGTGTTCATCACGCACGCATTCCCGTTCGTTCAGTTCATGAATGCGCTGTTCGTGACGGTCGGCGCTTTCCTGCTGATACGGTGTGCAAACAAATCGGTACCGACGGCAACACCGGAAGCTGTGAGTCATCACGCATGATACCCAACGCAGTCCCTGTCCACGCCGGAACAATCATGAACATGGACGGCCTGTTGCGGTGCAGCCGCTACGCCTTCGGTCCGAACCGTCTGCACTACTGCGGCCCTGATGCAAACCAGGAACTTTTTTCGTACCTCGACCACGAGGTCGCCGACGCCGGACTGGCGCAGCTCCTGAAAGGGTTTCAGACGATGTATCCGTACCTGCGCCTGATCGCCGACGCCAACGGCATCAGCGATCCCTTCGACGAGCGTGTGGTCGAGGCGTACTGGATCGGCAACGGGCTGCTCGATCACGTCCACGTGCGGGCGTTCTACGACCATCTTCGCGACGAACAGAAGCTCGGCCAGCGGATGAAGTGGGAGGAGGTCGACAGGCTCGGCGGTAAGATCGTCCAGGGCGCCGTGCCGCACCACTCGTTCCACGTGCTTGAGGTCTGGCGCCGCACCGGCCATCAGGGTCGCGAGGTCACGCTGGAGAGCATGGACTCGTGCCGCATCAGCTGGGGAAAGGTCACGAAGGTCGACGGACCGCACATCGACGTGGCGACCGAGCCGCTGATCCTCTTGGACGGCAAGCTGGCGTTAGGACCCGCCATGAATCGACGCATCCTCCGCAGTCTCGGCGCTGAGCATGACATCGAGTCGTTGCAGCCGGGTCAGCTCATCACTATTCACTGGGGCGTACCGTGCGAGGTTGTTACGTCGGCGCAGGTCACAGAACTGAAACGGCGGACCTTGAGCCACCTTACATTTGCCAACCAAACTTTATGACCCCCACACCAATCGATACAAATGGAAAAGGATTGACATTGGTGGATTCGTTAGCAAGTACGGTAATAAACAACATAACTAAGACATTATCAATTGGTGTGGGGGTATGATCGTATATATATTTGGCAACCTCGACCTGCCGATGGACGCGCTGCCGCTTCGGCTCGTACCGAAATTGCGTGTGAAATTTCCGCATGTAACATTCGAGGTCAAAGATCCGAACGAGGAATGGGACGTGCCGGAAAAGTTAATTGTCATCGATACCGTCAAAGGCATTGATGAGGTAAAAGAGTTCCATGGCTTGGATTCGTTCGCGAACGCCCCGCGCATCTCGATGCATGATTTCGATGCATTGATGCAGCTGCGGCTGTTGCAGAAGCTGGGCAAGCTGAAAGAGGTGACGATCATCGGGGTGCCTTCGGATTCTGGCGAAGAAAAAGCATACACCGATATAACAGCGATGCTTTTGCGTGTGTTGGAATTACACGGTATACTCACATAAGATCTTGCCTGATAATCAAGAATATATGGCATCCGTTCCCATAGAAACATCGGCGCGTCACATCCACATCACCGAAGCGGATTGGGTCGCGCTGTTCGGCGATGCGACGATCGTCAGCGACCACGCGATCTCCCAGCCCGGACAGTTCGTCGCCACGCAACGCGTCGCGCTCCGTAGCCCGAAGGCCGAGTACAAGAACGTGGGCGTGGTCGGACCGTTCCGTTCCTATACCCAGGTCGAGTTGGCTCCTTCCGAAGCGCGACACTTGGGTCTTACGCCGCCGGTCACCGATTCCGGAAAACTCGACAAGGCGGTAGCGATCACGATCGTCGGCCCGAAGGGCGAGCTGGTCCGCGATGCCGCGATCATCCAAGAGCGCCACATTCATTGTCCCCCCGATGCCGCGAAGAAGCATGGTCTCAAGGATGGCCAGATCGTATCCGTGGTCGTTCCTGGACCACGCGGAGCACGGTTGGATAATGTCATTGTGCGTGTGAACAAGGATTACGCGTTCCGGCTCCACCTGGACCTTGATGA
>CAYGGS010000115.1:0-2803 GCA_964349545.1 uncultured Gammaproteobacteria bacterium | reverse complement strand
CCGGCTCCCCTGAGGTTCAGATTGCCATCCTTTCGGCTGAGATCGACCAGTTGACCGACCACCTGAAGGAGCATAAGAAGGACTTTTCCTCGCGCCGAGGGTTGCTGCGCAAGGTCGGCCTTCGCCGTCGCCTCTTCCGCTACCTCCAGAAGGAGAACCCGGCCATGTCGTTGTCGCTCGCCGAGAAGCTGAAGCTGAAGATGTAACGATGGATACCAAGGCCTCGAAGCACAAGGAGCAGCGCGTCGGCGTCTTCGTCGACGGCTCGAACATGTACCACTCGTCAAAGGCGCTCTACCAGACGAACGTCAATTTTGGGAAGATCCTCGAACAGGCGGTCGCCGGGCGGAAGCTCCTCCGCGCGATCGTGTACGTCATCAAGTCATCGACATCGGCCGATGAGCAGGCGTTCTTCGACGCGCTCGGTAAGCAGGGCTTCGAGGTGAAGATGAAGGATTTACAGATCTTTTCGAGCGGGGCGAAAAAGGGCGACTGGGACGTCGGTATCGCGATCGACACGATCACGCTCGCCGACCGGCTCGACACCGTGGTGCTCGTCTCCGGCGACGGCGACTTCGCGCCGCTGGTCACGTACCTCCGGATCACGAAGGGCTGCCGCGTCGAGGTCATGGCGTTCACCGAATCGGCGTCGCAGAAACTGAAGGAGGTCGCCGACGAGTTCATCGACATCTCCGCGGACAAGAAGACGTTCCTTATGCCGCTCCGCCCGTTCCGCGGCCGGTTCAACCGCCAGGGCGGCGATCACGGTCAACCGGAGCAACAGCAGCAACAGGGCTAGCGTATTGAGCATCGGTCTTCCGCAGGGAGACAGGACCTCAGTTCATTAGCAGACACTTATCAGACCTGACCGGCGCACCGATAGACTAACCAGCAGCATCTTGCTGATAGTCTAGAGCGTGCTGGCCAGGGCAATAGAAAGGAACACACTGTGAGCCAGCAATATTCTACGGAGCTCGGCGGTCGCACCCTGACCATCGAGACCGGTAAGTTCGCCGCACAGGCGAACGGCAGCGTCACCGTCCGCTACGGCGATACGGTGGTCTTGGGTACCGCGGTCATGAGCGCGAACGTCCGCGAGGGGATGGACTACTTCCCGCTCCTCGTCGATTACGAGGAACGGCTCTACGCCGCAGGAAAGATCAAGGGTTCGCGGTTCATCAAGCGCGACGGCCGTCCGTCGGACGAGGCGACGCTCACCGCGCGTCTCATCGACCGTGCCGTCCGACCGCTCTTCAACCAGGCCGCGCGCAACGACGTACAGGTCGTCCTGACCGTCCTCTCGGTCGACCAGGAGAACGACGCCGACATCGTGGCGCTGGTCGCCGCGTCGGCTGCGCTTTCCGTTTCGAACATCCCGTGGAGCGGACCGGTCGGCGCCGTGCGTGTCGGCCGCATCAACGGCGAGTGGGTATTGAACCCGACGTACGAGGCCCGCGAGAAGAGCGAGCTCGACCTCGTGCTCGCCGGAACGAAGGACGAACACATCATGATCGAAGCCTCGGGCAGCGAGGTTGAGGAGGAGACCGTGCTCGGTGCGCTCGAGTTCGCGCAGAAATGGGTGAAGCAAGTCATCGAGCTCGTCGAAGAGGTCGTGAAGAAGGAAGGGCAGGAGAAGGCCGAGTTCGGCTCGCTGAAGATGTCCGACGAGGAAAAGGCCGCGCGCGAGAAGATTGCGGCGAAGGTCAAGGCGTTCACCGACGGCAAGCTGCGCGACATCCTCGTCGCGAAGGACAAGGCCGCCCGCAAGGAGAAGCGTATCGTCCTCGACGCCGAACTGGACGAGATGCTGAAGAAGGACAACGAGGTCACGAAGGAGCAGCGCGCGTCCGGTCTGCACGTCCTTGAGGAACTGATGGACGAGGAAGCGCGTAGGCTCGTGCTCGAGGACGGCATCCGCGTCGACGGCAGGAAGCTCGACGAGATCCGCCCGCTTTCGGCTTTGGCTGGTCTTCTACCCCGTACGCACGGGAGCGGCTTGTTCCAGCGCGGCGAGACGCAGGTGCTCTCGATCGTGACGCTCGGGTCTCCCGGCGATGAGCAGCTGCTCGATACGATGGAGCTCTCCGGCAAGAAGCGCTACATGCATCACTATAATTTTCCTGGTTTCTCGACCGGTGAGGTCAAACCGATCCGTATGTCCGCACGGCGCGAGATAGGTCACGGCGCATTGGCGGAGAAGGCGTTGATGCCCATGCTACCGCCGAAAGAGGAGTTCCCGTACACCATCCGCGTCGTTTCCGAGGTATTGAGCTCGAACGGCTCGTCATCGCAGGCATCGATCTGCGGCTCGACTCTGGCATTGATGGACGCCGGCGTGCCGATCAAGGCGCCGGTGGCAGGAATTGCCATGGGCCTCATCACCGACCTACAAACGAAGAAATTCAAGGTATTGACCGACATCCAGGGGGTCGAGGACCACTCGGGCGACATGGACTACAAGGTCGCCGGTACGAAAAAAGGCATCACGACCATCCAGCTCGACATCAAGCTCGGCAGCATCCCGCACCAGGTCTCCGTCGAAACATTGGAAGCGGCAAAGAAGGCGCGCCTGAAGATCCTCGACGTGATGGCCGAGGCGATCGCCGAACCGAGGAAGGATCTCTCGAAGTACGCGCCGCGCATCGTCGCGATCCAGATCGACCCGGAGAAGATCCGCGAGGTCATCGGCAAGGGCGGCGAGACGATCAACAAGATCATCGACGAGTGCGGCGGCGAAGACGTCACGAAGATCGACATCGAGGATTCCGGTCTCGTCATGGTCACCTCGCACTCGAAGGAGATG
>CAYGGS010000114.1:0-2815 GCA_964349545.1 uncultured Gammaproteobacteria bacterium | reverse complement strand
TCGAAAGACCGTACCATAAGATCCTCGGGACGATCAGCCCGGAGATCAATACCGGTGAAAGCGTGTCATCGGTGACCCTGGCTGCCGCAGCTACCGCCGGTCCGGAAGTGAATATCGGCGATGCGGTGTTCCTGCTGGATCGCGACATGACGGCACCCTCGAATGTCGTGGACCTCAGCGCATCCTGATCAAACTGTATGGTCACCCTCATCTTCGAATCTCACGGGACCACCATCGATAATGAGGCGCACCGTTCCTCCGGCGCGAAGGATGTCGAGCTGTCGGAGCTGGGGCGGCAGCAGGCGAAGGAGCTTGGCGCGCGGTACGAGGGCCAGCGCATCGACGCCGTGTTCTGTTCGACGTTGAGACGGTCGTACGACACGGCCGAGATCGCGTTCGGCGGTACGAAGGTGCCGATCGTTCGTGATGGACGGCTGAACGAATGCGATTACGGCGACCTCAACGGCAAGGACTCGAAGCTCGTCGATCCCGAGAAGGCGAAGCGTATCATTGCGCCCTTTCCGAACGGCGAGAGCTACGAGCAGTGCGCCGAGCGCATGCGGAGCTTCCTCGATGACCTCTCGCAGAAGTACGAAGGCCGGACCGTCATGGTGATCGGTCACCGCGCGACACAGTATGGACTGGAACACTGGGTGAACGACGTTCCGCTGAAGGACGCGGTAACGGCGCCGTGGAAGTGGCAGCCGGGGTGGACGTACCGATCATCATGAAAGAACGAACAGCGGGCAGGTCACCGCGGAGCGGCCTGCCCGCCGTACGAGACTCGCCTGCGCGTAGCCGCTACGGCGGAGCCAAGCTTCGGCAGGCGGGGATCCCGCCTTCTTCGAATATTGATGGTATGGGGCGGGGAAAGCCCGCTCTTTAGAATTAAGAAATCAATGTGCCCGCTTATTGATGAATGATTAATAAAGGGCGGGCTTTCCAGCCCGCTTCTCATCAAGTTCGCGCGATGTACGTGACCTCCTATATGGCGTATATTGATGGTATCAGAAGGGATAGTGAGCGGCATTAATGATGACCGAACCGTGAGCACCAACAGACCACAATTATGGCATCGTAGCTGGCCGCACTCACTTCTCATTGGCCTGCTCATCGCAGGTTGTTTGTTCCTGCGTCAGGGAAGCTCTGCGCAGGAATCGTACCCGCCAGTGCGTGAGGCGTACGCCCCTCCTGCGGGAGGGTTCGCCCCGGTGGCCGCTGCAGCGGAGGGGACCATGGCCGCGCAGTCGACCGCGGCGCTCCTTCCCTTCCCGCACGTCCTGTACTGGGGCGTGGGAACCGGCACGGGGTGGCCGTACGTCGTCGATCCGGACGATCCCGCGAACATCCAGCCCCCGCTCACCGCTCCGCTCGACGCCGACGTGATCAACGACCTTGCCCGCGCCCAGATCGTCACGGTTCCGGTGACGCCGACGGGCGACATCCGGCCGGACATCGTTCCGGCGATCCGTGCGGCGGATCCGGACATCAAGGTGTTCGCGTACATCGCCATGCAGACCGCATGGTGCCCGGGCGGCGGCTACCCCGAGACCGTCGGGTACTACCGCCATTTCTTCGAAGTGGCGATGCGCTGGAACACCGACGGGCTCCCGTACAGCGCCTGTCCGACCACCGGCCCGGGGTTCATCTTCATCGACAAGGACGGCGTCCGGACATGGGCGGGCGTGGACTCGTGGGCCAACGTGAACATGGCGCACCGGGTCGACAACGGCGACGGTACGTACACCTACGACGTTGCCGAGGCCTATGCCGACCTGATCTTCCAGGACGTCTACGCGCCCCGCCTCTACGACGGCATCTATTTCGACCTGATGAGCACGTCGGCGAGCTGGATCATCAAGTGGCGGACCGGCTACGACGTCGACTACGAATACGCGGGGTATCCCGACGTCGGCTCGTTCGATGCGGGCTGGCGCGACGGCACGTCGAGCTTCAATGCGCGCCTCCGGCAGCTCCTTGCAGCGGCCGGCGAGCCGGACTACCCCTTGGCCGGAAATTGCCTCCGCTGTGACGGGCAGTGGGGATACCTGAACGGGAACATGCGCGAGAACTTCCCCCTTCAGTGCGGCGGGAACTGGTATACGAACATGTTCATTTCGAGCAGCTCTTACGTCGGCTACCTTGCCGATGACGACAGCTTCCTCCGGCCGTCGTACACCCTGAACGGGACCTATCCGAACGACCTGGACACGGTCGCGAACCGGCGATGGGCGCGGCTCGGGGTTGCCAGTACGGCGCTGGGGAACGGCTGGAGCACGGTCGTCAACGGCGCCGGCTATGATCAGCCGCGCCCGCCCGGACGCCCCTCGCTGCACTGGTGGATGGACGAATACAGCGTCGATCCGCTCACCGGCATCGCCACCGGAGACGGTACTCATACCGGGTGGCTCGGCCAGCCAAAGGGCGATTACTACCAGATGATCCTTGCGAACGGGAATCCGCAGAAGGTGTCCGGCGGCGATTTCGAGCAGGGCACCGGGGAGTGGGCGTTCGCCTCGTTCGCGCCGGCCTCGGCGACCATGGCCGTGGAGCCGCAGGACGCGCCGCAGGGCTCGTCAGCCGCCCGTGTGCAGGTGACCGCGCTCTCGACGGACGGGAGCGGAACGCCGGTAGCGTGGGCGTCCCAGTGGTACGGTCCGATGGTCGGTCTGTCCGGCGCCCGCGATCTGTCGGTGACCTTCTGGGCGAAGGCGAGCGTCGACCGTACCGTCACGGTCGCGGTCGAGAACGCCCCGGCGAACAGCCGCAGCGCGCAGCGGGTCCCGATCACCACCGAATGGAAGCAGTACCAGGT
>CAYGGS010000113.1:0-2821 GCA_964349545.1 uncultured Gammaproteobacteria bacterium | reverse complement strand
ACACTTCCCGCATCCGTTCAAGGGTTTACCACCGAGGTACGGTACCGGATGACGGCCCATTCTACGGTCGGTCCGCGTGTACGATCGTTGACACGACAGGAGGAAACACAGCATGTTGCCGACCACGTTTTGGCTAGCGCTCACGTACAGCTGCAACGACCGGTGCCTCGGCTGCTACGCGTCTTCGGGCTGCCGTGTCGCCGACTCGGCCATGAACAACGGAACGACGCGCATGGAGTTCGGATACGCCTGCGAAGTGATGGACGAGCTCCGCGTCTGCGGTGCGCAGAACTGCCTGCTCATCGGAGGCGAACCGACGCTCTACTCCGAGCTCGAGGAAGTGATCCGGTACGGGCATTCGATCGGCCTGACGATGAAGCTGGTCTCGAACGGAAGGCTCCTCGCCGATCCCGCTCTCGTCCGCCGTCTCAAGGACGCAGGGATGACCCACGCGAGCGTCTCGATCGAGGCCTCCACCGCTGACCTGCACGACCGGCTCACCAACTCCACCGGATTCGGAGAACGCCTTCAGGGCCTGCGCAACCTCATCGATCTCGGGGTGTCGCACAATTCGATCCTCACGATCACGTCGAAGAACTGCGACGAGGTCGTACCGGTCGCCGTCGCCATGCACGAGATGGGCGTCAGGAATATCCTGTACAACTTCTGCCTTCCGTCGGTCGACGGGAACGGCGGCGTCGACGGGACCTACTGCCTCTCCCCGAAGGCGTGCGCGGACCTCATCACCAGGGCGTACCTCGAGCTTCGCGAACGGGGCATCCGGTTCACCTTCTTCGGCACAATTCCGCTCTGCCTCATCGAGGACGACGTTCGCGCACAGATGCTCGCGGACAAGACCATCGCGCGGAGCTATCACTGCCACATCTTCTTCGGAACCGGTGCGGCGTTCGAACCGAACGGCAACGTCCTGCCCTGCACGCACTTCGTGAACACGCCGCTCTTCAATGCGCGGGGACTAGACGGCCATTTCACGTACAAAGGCCGGTTCGCCCACGAATGGGAGGAGGGCGTGCACCATGCGTTCGTCGAGGACGCATGGAAGTACCCTGCCGAACGCTGCACGACCTGCGATCTCTGGGGCGTCTGCGTCGGGGGGTGTCCGTTCCAATGGATGTACTTCGACCCGATCGAGACCATCGGGAGAAAGGAGGAGGCGTAATGGATGCGGTCAGGCTGCTCGGACTGCGCCACGGTCTGATGCAGGATGCTGCCGTGCAGCGCCCGCACATTCGTACGTCCAGCTCGGACAACGACTGCGGCGGCTGCGACTGCTGTGACTGCAACGACTGCTCGTGCGACTGCGTGAACTGACGGTCGCATGAGGAGCACACCACGAGGGGGTTGCCGGAAACGGTGCTCCCTCGTACTATATATGAAGTGCTTACTGTCACCTACAACCCGCGTTCGGACATCAACAACTGGCTGCGGATCGCGGAAGCTGACCGCGATGCTTTTTGTCTGACGAAAGAATACCCGTGCGACCGCTCGATTCCGCTCGACCGGAGTCGGATCGACGAGCTTATCGCTTCGATCGATCCATCCGCCATCCAGCGTTTCGAAACACAGGCGGCACTGCTCGAGCGCCGTTGGCGCGAACTCGAAACGGCAGTCGTGAAAAAGATAACGGAATACCTCACCATGCCGTTCTCCACCATGGATGCACGTGCCGCGTTGACTACGGCATATCGCATGCCCTACGACCTCAAGGACAGATGGCTCATGGTCCCCACACACAAACCGGTCGAGCGGCAGCTCGCGATCATCGCGCATGAGTTGTTCCACCTCTACCAGCTGACGGACAGACCCGATACTCCGCGGCAAAAACTCGAGACCGACGTCGAGGCGTTCATCGCATCGCTCAAACCGACCTTTTTCCATCACCTGTAGCGTAGCTACAACAAATCATACGTGGTTCCCGGCCGGTTGTTCCGGCATGTTTGATGTGCATCTCCTTGCCCATTGACTCCCCTGCTCGCACCTGCTACAACCCACTCGTCAACGCTGGACGAACCGACGCTGGCAACCCACGGACAGGAGGAGGAACCCGTGCTGGATCGATCGTTGTACACCATTGACGGCGACAGGGACGCTCCCGGTCTACGCGAAGCGCAGTTCGCACGGGCGGTCGCCGACGTCTTCGCGCTGCTCCGGCCGCTCATGTCCTTCGATGAGACGGGCGGCGTGCTCATCTCCCGCATCGACGGGCACGAGCACGTGACGCTCGTCGGCGGCTTCCTGAAGTACTCACCGGAGTCGTGCTACCGGATCGCGCGCGAGAAGCTCACCCGCACCTTCGCCATGCGGCGGCGGCACGGCCACGTGAGCGCGTGGCAGAGCCACAACCCCGGGATGGTGAAGTACGCCGGGGCGTTCGTCATCGCCGACGACCTCGGCATCTCGTTCTCGGGGCTGTCCGAGCACTGGGACGAGGTCATCCTCGCGATCGCGGCGTGGCTCTGCGGGTTCATCGAGCAGTCCGTGATGGAGATGCTGCTCGCGATCAGCGGGAACCCCCACGTGCAGAAGAGCATGGACCTGGTCGGGAAGGCGGCATAGCTCCCCTGCTCATCAACGGCAGGAATACGCGGATCGATCCCTCACGGTTTCGGTCCGCGTTCGCTGTTGCCTCTTTCATGCCGGGTTCCAATCCGCCATCCACTTCCTTATGAATCTGAATACCAGCTTTCGCTGGTATGACAATAATTAACCCATGCCTGTCATTCCGGGCTTGACCCGGAATCCAGATTACCCAAACAAATCGTCCCAATTGGGATTCACACCTTCAATCAGCTGAAGTTTC
>CAYGGS010000112.1:0-2821 GCA_964349545.1 uncultured Gammaproteobacteria bacterium | reverse complement strand
GCGATCTTCTCGCGGAGCGCGATCTCTGCGGCAAGCTGTTCGGGGGTCTTCACGATCCTGACCGTGAGCAGATGCCGAAGCACCTCGGGCATGAGCCGGAGCGCCGTGTCGAGCTTCGCGATGGACCGGGCCGGGGATTCGAACTTGTAGAGGTGGTAGTATCCCTGCCGGACATGGTTGATCGGGTAGGCGAGCTTGCGTTTCTCGAGATCTTCCTGTTCGGTGACCTTCGCCGAATGTTCGCTCAAAACGGCTGAAATCTTCGATTTCGCCGCAATGGCTTCCTCGTCGGAGAGCGTGGCAGGGATGATAACCATCATCTCGTACGTCTCGCGACGTTCGGTGGTGTGCGGCGCCGCTTCCTCGACCGGGGTCGGGATCGGCGCGGGTCCGGCAGAGCCGGATCCCATGGGCTCGGTTGTATCCATAAGAAAGTTACTGATTCGGCGTCATTCGGACGCTGGAGAAGCTTATCATAGCCCCTGAAAACATGCAAGTCAGGCCGTGGTCACTGACCGCGCCTCAATCGGTTCAGGTAGAACCGCATACGGTCCTTATCGGCCACCGTTTTCCATATCGTCGCTGCTAAACCGATCGGATCTTTCAATCCAGGAATGATATTCGCGCGGATTTCACTTCCAAGCTCACCACCCCATGTTGCGCGATCTCTGCAGTGATAGAGTTCATGTTCCTTGACGAATTTTTTAACACGAGGCGGTAAATCGTTCCTAACACGCGCGTGATCTCCGCCGCCGTACCCGAAGGCAGGATAGATGCTTTCCTTTGGGACGTACTCAACGGTGTATCGTCTGCCATTCTTTACGACTGTTTCTACTGGATTGGCCGTAGGGTCTGATACGTGTTCGCCGGAGCTTGTTTCATGGTTTGCCGCACGGGCTTCATCGAGTATCTCGGCGATTCTTTGTCGTTCCTCGGGTGTTTTTTCGTACGCAGTCCGTGATGGCCGCTCGGGCGATTCGGGAGCAGCACTGGCATCCGGAACGCGCGGTTGGTTGTCGGGTGTCTCGGATTCCTGTTTCGAAAAAGCCGATGTTTGATCAGGATGTGGTTTTTCCAGTTCGTCCATATTATTGAAAGTGGAAGTGGACCACGTCACCGTCCTGCACGACGTAGTCCTTGCCTTCGAGACGGACGTGGCCGAGCTCCTTCGCCTTGACGTCGCCGTCATCGTCGACGAACTGTTTCCAATCGATGATCTCGGCGCGGATGAAACCCTTTTCGAAGTCGGTGTGGATGACGCCGGCGGCCTGCGGCGCTTTCGTGCCGCGTTTTGTGGTCCACGCTCGCGTCTCCTTCGGACCGGCCGTGAAGAACGTGATGAGGCCGAGCGTCTCGTACGCAGCCTTGATGAGGCGATCGAGCCCGGACTCGGTCATGCTGAGGTCCTTCATGAAGGTTGTTGCATCTTCGGTTGAGAGTTCTGCAAGCTCCGACTCGATCTTGACGCAAAGAGGCACGACGTGACCGTTCAACGTAAGCGCCGGCGTCGCTGTTATCTGATCCTCGCTTACATTGAGGACATAGAGAATTGGTTTTGAGGTGAGCAGGTTGAGATCGCGTACGGCGAGCTTCTCATCGTCGGTCAACGCGACATCGCGCGCGGTCGTACCCTTTTCGAGCGCAGCCTTGATCTTCGAAAGCGCATCGAGCGTGAGCTTCTGGCTGCGATCGAGTCCGGCCTTTGCCGCGCGGGCAGCTGTCTCATGCCGCTTCTCGACCACGGCGAGGTCGGCATAGATGAGCTCGAGGTTGATCGTGTCGACATCGTCTGCCGGATCGACCTTGCCGTTCACATGGATGACGTTCGGATCGACGAACTGCCGGACGACCTCGACGATGGCGTCGGTCTCGCCGATGTTCGTGAGGAACTTGTTGCCGAGGCCTTCGCCCTGGCTCGCGCCCTTCACGAGGCCGGCGATGTCGAGGAACTCGATCGTCGTCGGGATGATCTCCTTCGATTTCGCTACCTTCGCGAGCGCTTCGAGTCGCGCATCAGGCACCGGCACGACGCCGACGTTCGGGTCGATCGTGGCGAACGGGTAGTTCGACGTGTCGACCTTCTTTTTGGTGAGAGCCTGAAACAATGTTGACTTGCCGACGTTTGGTAGACCGACAATTCCTACTTGAAGAGACATAGGGGAGCTTGTAGCTTTTAGCTGATAGCTGTTAGTTGTCGGAGGAGCCGAGTTTTTTGATCATCGTGGTCAACATTTTCTGCACTTCTTCGAGGAGTGAAGCACATTGCGTACAATTAATTTGCGGGTAGAGGCTTTTTGTGATGATGAGCAATGTTTCCAATTCAGCAGCTGAACCGTCGGCAATCCGAAGGAATACAAGATAATCCTTCTTTGTTTTTCGTTTCTTCCCCTCAGCAATATTTGATGGAATAAATACCGCCGCTCGTCTCATTTGGCTAATCAATCCGAAGCGTTCAGTATCAGGTAAATCCTTTGAAATTCGATATACTTCTTTGACCACCTCAATGGCGCGTTGCCAGACTATCATTTGTTTGAATGATTCGATAAACATAGTTTTTTCTATCAGCTATTTTCTCTATTCAATCGTCCGACGATGCCTACTTGGAGGGACATAGTCCACGAATTGTAGCAGTTTTTATAGCCTCGCGACAGTATGTTTTTCCGCCTATTCCCTGAACTTTCGCTGTGATATACTTGGACTACATTTGAATACTAACAGGGAAATACCCATATGACAGGACAGGAAAGACGTACGAAGCTTGCGACCGACAAGCAACTCAATATGTTCTGGAAGGTCATCCTCGGGCTCCAGGCGGTCTCGG
>CAYGGS010000111.1:0-2843 GCA_964349545.1 uncultured Gammaproteobacteria bacterium | reverse complement strand
GACAAGCAACTCAATATGTTCTGGAAGGTCATCCTCGGGCTCCAGGCGGTCTCGGCCGTGATGGTCCTCTTCGCGGGGTTCGTAGCGGGTGCGGCAGGATTCGCGTTCGGTAGTGTCGTCGGGTTCTTCGCTGCCCTGGTCTGGGTCTTCATCATCATCGCGCTGGCGATCATCGGCCTGATCATGTGGGGTGTCTACAACGTCCAGAGGTGGGTCATCGTGCTGATGTGGATCGGGGCGATCGGCAGCCTCCTCAACCTGTTCGGTGACTTCACCTTCAACAACCTTCTGCAGTTCGCGATCAGCGGATTCACGCTGTACGCCTACCGTAAGATCCTCGCGTTCGTGAACCCGAGCGAGACCGCGCCGCGCGCACCGGCGCCTGCGCCGAAGGCGTAGCATCGAATTTCAAGACACCGCTGGTCGAACACCGGCGGTGTTGTGATACATCGTATCGCGACTATTTCTTCCGAAGATATCGTTTCAGATCGCCGATACTGTGATGCATATGGGCGAATGCCAGATGCGATGGGATCGCGTTGAGCGGGACCCACTCGAGCGCAGCGATCTCGTGGTTCGATGAAACGGTCCCCCGGATCGTTCCGAAATAGCTGAGAATGACGACGGCGTATCTCCTGTTGTTCCACCGGTAGCAGTCGTTGTATGCGCCGATCAACGCGCGAGGAGTGAACGCGCAATCAAGCTCTTCCTTGACCTCCCGGATGATGCCGGCACGCGGATGCTCAAACCCGTCCATGAACCCGCCGGGAACGTCGAGGTACCCCTTTCGTGGTTGATTGTCGCGGCGGACCATGAGCAGTTTCCCGTCCTGTACGATGAACGCCTCGGTCGCCGTGATCGGATTGTTATAGAAGGTAAAGCCGCACCTCTCGCATCGTTGCAGCATCGGATCCTCATGGTGCTCGCGGATCCATCGCAGCCTTCCAGCACAGCGAGGGCAGTAGGAAAAACTACTCGTGACAGGTAACGCATGACGCTTGACCGGCGACGGACGGCTCATTCCTCGTTCCTTTCCGCGAGGCGGACGACGTTCTCGAGCAGCATCGCGATGGTCATCGGGCCGACGCCGCCGGGGACCGGCGTGATCCAGCCGGCGATCTTTTTCACCGACGCCGTATCGACGTCGCCGACGACCTTGTTGTCGGGCAGCGCGTTGATCCCGACATCGACGACGATCGCGCCGGGTTTCAGGTCGTTGCCCTTGATGAGCTTCGGGCGACCTGCGGCGACGATGACGATGTCGGCGGTGACCGTGGCGTTATGATGATGCCCGTCGGGTGGCGCCTTCGCTATCGACATGCCACGTCGTCCGAGCTCGTGCGCGAGGCATTCGCTGAACACGCCTGGTTTTGCGACGATGGCGGCGGCGAGGCCTGTAAGGTCGGTGCATGCGACAGCGATCAGGCGCATGATGCCTTCGATCAGTACGGGTGGATCCGCGCGTTCGTCGTTGAGGAAGCGCGTGATGTTGATCGGGTGGAATCCGTCGACGTCCTTGTTCGGGTCGATGTGTGTGATCATCATATCTTCCTGGAGCTGCTTCGGGAGCGGCAGCTGCACGAGCACGGCGTCGATCTCGGGATTCGTGTTGAACATATCGACGGCCTTCAGTGCGGCCCCTTGATCGACGTCAGCGGGAAGCTGCGTCAACGTAAAACCGATCCCGGCCTTCTCGGCCGCGCGTTGCTTCAAACGGACGTAGAGTTCCGAGGCGGGATCGTTCCCGGCCAATACGACACCCAGCCCCGGTGCACGAGGGAGGTTCTTGACGCGAATTGGGAGGCTGTCCCTGATCTGTTGTGCGAGCGCGCGCCCATCGATGATCCGTGCCGTCATGGCAGGTACGTGAGGTCCGGGTATAATGGGTGCGCATCGGTCAGCTCGCGGACCGTCGTCCGCGCTTGTTCGGCAACGGACGCATCGTTCGGCGACTTGAGCAGTGCGACGATCGTCTTGCCGACGCGCGCCATGTCCTTCTCGTCGAAGCCGCGCGTGGTCAGCGCCGGCGTGCCGATGCGGATGCCGGACGGGTCCATCGGTTTCCGTTGGTCGTCCGGGACCATGTTCTTATTGACGGCGATGCCGACCGAATCGAGGAGCCCCGAGGCCTGCTTTCCGGTCATGCCGATCGAGGTCATGTCGAGCAGCAGCATGTGGTTGTCGGTCTGCTTGAAGCAGATCATGATGCCGGCGTCGGCGAACTCCTTTTCGAGCACCTTCGCGTTTTTGAGTATTTGCTGCGCGTAAGCCTTGAACGATGGTTCGAGCGCTTCCTTGAACGCCACGGCTTTCGCCGCGATGTTGTTTTCGTGCGGACCGCCTTGGAAGCCCGGAAACACGGCCTTGTCGATGGCCTTCGCATGGACATCCTTGCAGAGGATCGTGCCGCCTCTGGGCCCCCGGAGCGTCTTATGCGTCGTCGTGGTAATGGCATCAAAGAGCGGCACCGGGTTCTGCATGACGCCCGCCGCGATCAGGCCGGCGATGTGCGCGATGTCGGCCATGGTAAGCGCGCCGACCTCGTCGGCGATGGCTTTGAACCGTGCGTAGTCGATCTCGCGGGTGTACGCCGAGTAGCCGACGAGGATGAGCTTCGGGCGGTGTTCCTTCGCGAGCGCGCGGACCTGGTCGAAGTCGATGAGGCCTGTTGCTGGATTGGTCTTGTACCGCTCGAACCGGAACAACTTAGACATCCAGGTGACCGGATGGCCGTGCGTGAGGTGCCCGCCGTGGGAGAGGTCCATGCCGAGGACCGTGTCGCCGGGCTTGAGCAGCGCGGAGTAGACGGCGATGTTCGCCGGAGCGCCGGAGAGCGGCTGGAC
>CAYGGS010000110.1:0-2849 GCA_964349545.1 uncultured Gammaproteobacteria bacterium | reverse complement strand
CGTCCAGACGGCTCGTCCATCCGTTTCGATGAGAACGCATGCGTCCTTATCGACCGGAAGACGAAGGAACCGCGCGCAACCCGAATTTTCGGACCCGTCGCCCGTGAACTGAAGCTCCGAGGTTTCACGAAGATCGTATCCCTTGCGCCGGAGGTCCTATGAGCTCGCATCTTCGCATCAAGAAGGACGACATCGTGCAAATGATGGCCGGCAAGGACCGCGGGAAGCGCGGCAAGGTGCTTCAGGTGTTCACGCGGGAACGCAGGATCGTCGTCGAGAACCTGAACATCATGACGAAGAACGTCCGCGCACGGCGCGAGCGCGAGAAAGGCCAGAAGATCCAGTTCGCATCGCCGGTCGATTACTCGAACGTGCAGCTCGTCTGCGGCAAGTGCAGCAAGGTCACCCGGCTGTCGATGAAGATGGTCGGTGACAAGAAGATGCGCGCGTGCGCGAAATGCCACGAGGTACTATGAAGACCATGCCCACATTTATCGAACGGTACGAGAAGACCGCCCTCCCGGCGCTCAGGGAGCTGACGAAACGGACGAACCCGAACGCGATGGCGAAGGTCATGAAGGTCGTCATCAACGTCGGCGTTGGCCGGGCGTCGAAGGACCCGAAGGAGCTCGATGCCGTGGTCCATTCGATCGAACGCATCACCGGCCAGAAGCCCGTGCTCACGAAGGCGCATAAGTCGATCGCCACGTTCAAGATCAGGGCCGGCATGCCGATCGGCGCCATGGTGACCCTCCGCGGCCAGCGCATGCGCCACTTCATCGACAAGCTGGTCCATGCCACGCTTCCGCGCGTCAGGGATTTCCGCGGCATCAGTCCCGACTCGTTCGGCACGAGCGGCATCTACACGCTCGGCCTGAAGGAGCACATCGTGTTCCCTGAGATCGCCGGCGACAGCATCGAACAGACCCACGGCATCGCGATCACGATCGTGACGACCGCCCGAACCGCCGCCGAGGGCAAGCTCCTTCTTGCATCGCTCGGATTCCCCTTTAGAGACGCTCAATAACCATCACGTATGGCAACCGCAGCACAAGTCGCAAAGTCACGTAAGAAACCGAAGTTCTCGACCAGGTCCGTCAACCGGTGCTGGCGCTGCGGCCGCCGTCACGGCTACATGCGGAAGTTCAAGATGTGCCGTATCTGCTTCCGTGAGCTCGTCAATCG
The DNA here is from genome assembly GCA_964349545.1 of uncultured Gammaproteobacteria bacterium. Classification (GTDB taxonomy): domain Bacteria; phylum Patescibacteriota; class Patescibacteriia; order SBBC01; family SBBC01; genus CAINXF01. The sequence goes on along the minus strand of CAYGGS010000110.1, from coordinate 1,664 downwards.
CGGCGACGTTCCCGGAATCATGAAATCGAGTTGGTAACCTCAATTTGACCGTATGATGCTTTCCACAGACCCCATCGCCGACATGCTTTCCCGGATCCGCAACGCGGCGCTCATCAAGTCGCGGACCGTGAGCGTTCCTTTCTCGAAGTCCAAGGTCGCCATCTTGAAGGTGCTCTCCGACGCCGGATGGATCGGTAACATCGAAGTGCAGGGAACGACGACGCGGAACGTCGTCGTGACACTGAAGTACGACGAGCAAGGACAAAGTATGATACGGTACATTACAAAGGTCAGTACGCCGGGCCGCCGCATGTACGTCGGCCGGACCGAGCTCCCCATCGTCGCGAACAACTTCGGCATGGCCGTCATCTCGACGTCGCAGGGAATGATGACGAACCGCGAAGCGCGGCGTCGGAAGCTCGGCGGAGAAATAATTTGCGAGGTGCAATAACCCTATGTCCAGAGTAGGTAAACAGATCGTAACGATCCCTGACGGTATCACGGTATCTGTGGAAGCCGGCCGGTGCGCGGTCAAAGGACCGAAGGGAAGCCTGTCCCTCGCGATCCATGAGCACGTGACGCTGTCGGTCGATGGCGCTACCGCGTCGGTGAAGGTCGCAAATCCGGATAATAAGCGCGACCGTGCTCTCTGGGGGCTGTACCGTGTGCTCCTGTCGAACATGATCGAAGGTGTCCAGAAGGGCTTCACCAAGCAGCTCGAGATCCGCGGCGTCGGTTTCCGTGCGGCGAACGAGGGACAAGGGCTCGTCCTGAACCTCGGCTTCTCCCATCCGGTGAACTTCGCGCTTCCCGAAGGGATCACGGCCACCGTCGAAAAGAACGTCATCACGATCGCTGGCATCGACAAGCAGCTCGTCGGTGAGACCGCCGCGAAGATCAGGAAGCAACGGCCGCCGGAACCGTATAAGGGGAAAGGCATCAGGTACGTGGGCGAGTTCGTACGGCAGAAGGCCGGCAAGGTCGTTAAGACCGCAGGAGCGAAATAACCAATGGCTATGACAAAGGACAAGGACGATCGACGACTGCGGCGCCATGCCCGCGTGCGCGCGAAGGTGTTCGGGACCTCCGAACGACCGCGGCTCGTTGTATTCAGGAGCCTCAAGCACATCAGCGCCCAGATCATCGACGACGTGAAGCAAAAGACCATCGTTTCGGCATCGGACGTGCAACTGAAGGCGGGGAAGGGCTCAGCCACCGTCCAGAGGGCGAAAGCGGTCGGACAGCTCATCGGAAAACGCGCGAAGGAGGCGAAGGTCACGACCGTCGTGTTCGACCGGGGCGGCCACGCATACCACGGGCAGGTTAAGGCGCTCGCCGACGGTGCGCGCGAGGAAGGACTACAATTCTAATATGACACCACTACCACAACGACGCTCCGGCGGACGGCGGCGTAGCAACACCGGTCCGCGCGAGGAGAAGGAGTTCCAGCAGAAGGTGATCGACATCCGTCGGGTCGCCCGCGTCGTCGCGGGCGGCAAGCGCATGCGGTTCCGCGCGCTCGTCGCGATCGGGGACGGGAAGGGCCGCGTTGGCGTCGGCATCGGCAAGGGCCTCGATGTCGCCGGCGCCGTGAACAAAGGCGCCACCATCGCCCGGAAGAAGCTCATCACCATTCCGATCGTCGAAGAGACCATTCCGCACAC
>CAYGGS010000109.1:0-2979 GCA_964349545.1 uncultured Gammaproteobacteria bacterium | reverse complement strand
AGATTCGAACTCCCGAGGCCCTTGCAGGCCTACTTGCTTTCCAAGCGAGCGCACTCGACCACTATGCGACCTCTCCGCACGTTCCCCGATTATCACGGCTTTCTTAATGTTCCGTTGAGCAGTGCTTTGAATTGTACCCCACCTTTATACCTCTTGATACGCCTCTCACGTAATCTCGCATCAGACCGAGTGGAAAATTCCTCCTGGTGCACCAGCTTCCACGGCCGATGCTGTCGCGTTGCCAGAACACGTCCTGTGTTATGCCGCAACAAACGCGATGCTATGTCTTCGGCTTCACCAATATGGTGGCGTCCCGTCCTGATACTTTCAAGAATGTATACGTAGAACATATTTGCTTTCTGCCGCGGAGCGGCATCCCGCTTCGCGGGACAAGCAAGCGCACTAGACCCTTGCCCCGTAAACGAGCGAAGCGAGTTATACGGGGACGGAGTTTATCCCGATCGTCGACCCCGGACTTGATCCGGGGGAGTCGCATCGGGACGACCCCTCCGCTCTGGGCAGCTCCTTCCCAATTTGTATTCGAGCGACTTCGAGCTTACCGATTTTCCTGATTTCACGCAACTACCGGAACAGAACATGTTCAATGGTGACGGCACCGGTAAGGCGCTTCGGGAACCGGAGCTGCAAGCTGCCGAGCTCGCCGCCGACGAACCAGTTCGGGTACGCGCAGAGCGACAATGTCGACGTCCCCTGAGCGGCGAACGGCACGCTCTGGAATGTGCTGTAGTCGGTGCTCCCGACCGCTTTCCAAGCGATGGTCATGTCGACCTTCCGGTCGCCCGCGAGCGCCAGCTCGACCGAACGGATCATGCTCGGCAGCGTGGTCTTCGTCACGTTGACCGTCAGCGTCGGCCGGTCGCCGAAATCGGACAGCTCGACGCCATCGTCCGTCTGCCGGACCATCAGGTCATCCGCCTTCCACCCGTTCCTCACGAACGTCTCGGTCGAGTCAAACCCGAACGCCGGCGCGGTCCCCTCCTGCGTGATCCATGGGGTAAGCACAGCGTCCCTGTCATCGAACCCGCTGCCGTTCCACTTGAGCAAATGCACGGCGGTCGCGGGAGTCGCACAGAGCGAATATTTCTGCTCGACCTGGTAGCGGCCGACCGGCACGACCGTCACGTTCGGGTTTTCGAAGCGCAGGTCGAACAGCTCGCGGAAGCTGTAGAGGTCATGGAACGCGTACGCACCGTCGACCGCACCCGGTACCGCATGGATGTACAGCACGGTCGGGGTCGTTGCATGTGCGATCGGACCGTAGTTCGCGGCGATGTTGTCGATCGCGGACGTCATGACCTTCGTCGCCTTGACCCACGGCGGCAGGTTGATCGCGAGCCCTGCGGCGTATACCACGATCGTCAAGGTTAGCAACGTTCCACCTATCAACCTCACCACCTTCTTCGCCCCACTCCCCTGCCACAACAGCGTCGCCAGCAGCAGCGCCACGCCGACCGACGGCGCGTACAGGAACCGCGAGTGCTGCAGGTTCTCGTTGATATGCGGCAGCAGGGCGAGCATGGGGATGCTGAACAGCACGATGAAGCCAACGGACAGGCCGACGAGCTTCCAGAACCGCGCGTCCTTCCAGCGCGGGAGGTTCAGCACGAACAGCAGCACGAGCACGACCGCACTCACATACACGCGCCATCGGAGCCAGAAGTCGGCGAACGGCTCGCTGATGCGGCTCAACACCGCGTGGTTGAACAGGTACAGGAACGACCCGACGGACATCTTGAGCGGCGCGAGCTGCAGCGCATCGATGAAGCTCTGCGTCGTACCCGGGTTGCTGCCCGAGAGGTTGCCGAGCACCGAGACGCGCAGGACGAGGTACAGCGCCGCGACGAATGCGAGCGTGCCGTACGCCCGCGCAAGCGGCTTCCACGCGTGCGACCTCTTCCACTGGAACAGCACGTCGATCCACAGCGCGATGACCGGCGTCATCAGCGCGAACTCCTTCGAGCAGAGCGCGAGGAAGAACGTCACCGCGCAGAGTGACAACGTACCGGTCCCGCCCTCGTCGCGATACCGGATGAACAGGTAGAGCGTTGCCAGCGAACCCAACAGCGCCAGAAGATCGGTCACGCTCGACAGCCACACGATCGCCTCGGCATGGAACGGCATGACCAGGAAGATCACGGCTGCGACCAGTGCGAACGTCCTTCCGCCGAACCGCTTCGCGATGAGGTACAGGAGCCACGCCGCGCAGAAGAACAGCGCGAGCGACACCGTGTGGTATGCCCAGGCGGCATCGCCGAACAACGACCACTCGGCGAACCAGAACAGGTTCACGAACGGCCGCCACACGAACGACGCGCCGAGCGGCTGCACGACGTAATCGAAGACCTCACGAAATCCGTTCGCATGCTGCGCCGCGAACAGGAACTGCAGGTCGTCACCCAAGAACCCCACGCGTAGAACGTATGCGGTCAGCGCGGCCGCGCCTGCAGCAAGAAGGACGAGCCCTGCGGTCCGCCTTCTTGGATTTTTGTTATTCTGTACTGGTTCCACGACGATCCTTAGCGGCTACTTCCCCTTCTCCGCCTCGATGATCGAGAGGGTCGTCTTCACGACCGTGTCCGGCTGGAGCGAGATAGAGTCGATCCCTTCATGGACGAGGAACTTCACGAACTCGGGGAAATCGGACGGCGCCTGGCCGCAGATGCCGATCTTCCGCTTCGCGGCCTTCGCGCCCTTGATCGCCTGCCGGACGAGTATCTTCACGGCCTCGTTGTTCTCGTTCGCGATGTGGTTGACGATGCCGGAATCGCGGTCCAATGCGAGCGTGAACTGGGTAAGGTCGTTCGAGCCGATCGAGAACCCGTCGAAGATCTTCGCGAACTCATCGACGAGGATCACGTTCGACGGCACCTCGCACATGACGTACACCTCAAGGCCGTCCTTATGCTGCTTGAGCCCGTACTTTGCCATCAACGCAATGACCTTCTTTCCCTCCTCGAC
>CAYGGS010000108.1:0-3011 GCA_964349545.1 uncultured Gammaproteobacteria bacterium | reverse complement strand
GTCAAAGCATTGAAGGATGTCAAGGAGCCGGATCACGAGGCGGAAGAGACCGCGACTGATGACGTTGAAACGACGGAAGCCGACCTCGATGAGCCAACGGAAGAGGAGCCCGTCGCTCGACCGAAGAAGAACGGCAACAAGAAGGCCGTGAAGAACGGCAACAAGAAGAATACTGAGAGCTTGCCGCCCCCGCCATCGAAGATCGAGAAACCCACGGACGACAGCTCGAAGAAGAGGAAACGCACTGCGCTGATCATCGCTGGCAGCGGCGTGGCGCTGATCGCGATCGCTGCGGTCGGCTATTTCATGGTCGGCGGTTCAACGAACACCAATTCTTCGACCGGTGGCATTGTAAACACCAATTCTTCGACCGGACTCGTACCGCGCAGGATCGACGGCGTCCTCGACAAGTCCGAGAACCAGAACAAGTACCCGGTAGCGATCATGGTCGAGAACCTGGTCGCGTCGCGTCCGCAGTCCGGCCTGGACAAGGCGAACATCGTGTACGAGGCGCTCGCCGAAGGCGGCATCACGAGGTTCTTGGCGCTCTATACCTTCGCCGGTTCGGCGAAGGAGATCGGTCCGGTACGCTCGGCGCGGCCGTACTTCGTCGACTGGGCGCGCGGTTACAACGCGATGTATGTGCACATCGGCGGGAGCCCGAAAGCATACTCGCGGATCTCCTCGACCGGTGTCTTCGATTTCGACCAGTTCCGCAACAGCCAGTACTTCTGGCGCGACAAGACGCGCGACGTGGCGTCGGAGCACACGCTCTACACCTCGGATTACCTCATGACGCTCGCGCTCCTCGATACAAAGACTTCGCCGACCGGCGAGTACACCCCGTGGAAGTTCAAGGACGATGCGTTGTCCGCGGACCGTCCATCCAGCCAGCGTCTTACCGTCAATTTCTCGTCGTTCAGTTACAAGGTCGATTACGAGTACGATTCCGTTAACAACGTCTATGTCCGCTCGGTCGGTGAAAAGCCCCACGTGATGCGCGACGGGATCGCTCTGCAGCCGAAGAACGTCGTCGTCCTGACCGTCAATCGCCGGCTTGAAACGCCGACCACGGACAACAAGGGGCGGCTCGAGATGGACACGATCGGCCAGGGCACCGCGCAGTTCTTCCTCGATGGCACCGTGGTGAAGGGCACGTGGAAGAAGGAGTCGTCACAGGCACCACTCCAGCTCCTTACCGAGGACGGGTCGCAGGTCGCGTTGAACGCAGGGCAGACCTGGGTCGAGATCGTCCCGCCTGATCAGGCCGTGACGGTACAGTAGCCGTGCCACGCATGCAGGGCAGGAGGAAAAACAAACAAGGCGTCACCGTGCGACCGCATATCGCGTGGTACGTCATTGCGGCGGCGTTGCTCGTCGCGCCGGCGCTCGTTGTGCACGCCGTGGTCACGTGGCGGACCATGTTCGGGAAGGAGGTCATTCCGCCGGTGCATGCCGCCTCGACGTCACGGCAAGGAGCGGATCCGTCCAGTGGCGGTCCGATCCTGGTACGGGATCGCTGACCATTAGTGATGCCCGAGCGGTATGATCGTCAGCATCCGCGGGAAACCCGCGAGGTCTTTCTGCATGGAGATGGCGCAGCGGGGGTAGGCCGAGCGGGCTAGTTTTTTCACTGATGACAGGCGCCGCGGGTCGATCTCGATGACAACCGGGACCTGTAAGCCCGACTGTTTCAATTGGGCGAAGAACCGACGATAGGCGAGCATGCCATCATGCCCTCCCACGATCGCGGCACGTGGTTCGGCGTGTACGTTCCGGTATTCCTTCGGTGTCGCGTAGGGAAGATTGGCGACGATGCAGATGGGTTCGATACCACGAGAGAGAAGGGGAGCGAGCAGATCGCCCCGAAAGAACTCGATGCGGTGCGGATCCAGCAGCCGCCGGGCGTTGCGGCGAGCGTACGAGAGCGCGATCGGGGAGCTGTCCGTGGCGTACACACGGAGTGACGGCCGTGCCAACGCGATGGAGATCGCGAGACAGCCGGAGCCGGTGCCGATGTCGGCGATCGCGCCGTGCGTTGACGGAGGGCAGAGCCGTAACGCCTCGTCGACGAGCAGTTCGCTCTCCGGTCTTGGTACGAGTATGCCGTTACCGACTTGGAACGGATGTCCGTAGAATTCCATTTCACCCGTCAGGTAGGCGATCGGCTCGCCGGCACGGCGACGCAGGACGAGCGCACGCAAACGACGCTTCTGTGAAGCGGTGAGGCGATGTTCGGGGTGTGCTATGGTCCAGGAGCGGTCCTTATGGACCACGTGCGCGGTGAGCAACAGGAGCTCGCGTCGGTCGATGCCGTTCACGCGCCGCGCCGTCATGTTCCCGCGCGCTTTTCCGCTTCGCGAAGCGCGGAAACGATCGGCTCGAGCTCGCCGTTCAGGACGCGGTCGATGCCGTGGAAGCTCTCCTTGATGCGGTGATCGGTGATGCGGTCCTGGGGGACGTTGTAGGTACGGATCTTCTCCGAGCGATCCCCCGTGCCGATCATCGACCGACGCGTGGCGGACGCCTCGCGCTGCCGCTTCTCCTCCTCGTACGCCGCAAGCCGCGCGCGCAGGACGCGGAGCGCCTTCTCGCGGTTCTGCTTCTGGCTGCGCTCGTCCTGGCAGCTGACGACGATGCCGGTCGGCTTGTGGAGCAGCTTGATCGCGGAGTAGGTGGTGTTGACCGACTGTCCGCCGTGGCCGCTCGAGGTGGTCGCGGTGAACTCGAGGTCCTTCGGGTCGAGGGCGACCTCCTGTTCGTCCGCTTCCGGGAGCACGACCACCGTCGCCGTGGACGTATGGACGCGTCCTGATTTTTCCGTTTCCGGTACGCGTTGGACGCGGTGGACGCCGCTCTCGTACTTCAGGTCGCGGAAGACCGCACCACCGGAGAGCTCGACGATGACCTCCTTGTAACCCCCGAGCGAGGTCCTTGATTCGTCGATCAGCTGGGTTTTCCATCCGCGGCGTATCGCGACGCTCACTGACGAGATCAACGAGGTAATCGAC
>CAYGGS010000107.1:0-3037 GCA_964349545.1 uncultured Gammaproteobacteria bacterium | reverse complement strand
GAGCTTTGCTGCACGGAGAACTGGAGCACACGGCTCTGGACGCTGCGGCAGGGACTTGATTCGCTCACGGCGCAGAATGCGGTGGCGCTCGCCGCGCACCCCCAACAGGACTACAGTATTGGATTCGGGGGCAATCTCACACGCTGGAGCACTGCGAACTTCGACATCGCGTCGACGTACGGCAATTTCGTCGGGTCCGAGTTCTACAACGAGCGAAGCACGGTGTTGAACAGATCGGTCTCGGAAGATTACCTGTACGGGTATGATTGGGTGGCAGACCCCTCGTGGGAGGACACATGGAACGAAGGGTTGCGTGACTTCTTCGGTCTTGTTCAGCGCAATCTCGATCCTGTCCGTCCATTCGCGCTTGCCGGGGGCTCGGATGCGCACGGCGATTTCAGCCGGAAGTATACGAACCAGTACGGGATCTTCGGTAACACAGTGAATGATGACGCGATTGGCAAGGTCCACACGTTGGTGTTCAGTCCGAGCGGCCTCAATCGTAACGGCATCCTGACCGGCATGAGGAACCGGCAGATGGTGATGACCGACGGACCGGCGTTCACGGTCTGGGTCGATACGAACGGCGACGGCATGCCAGAGGGGACCATCGGGGCGCAGTACGCGTTCGGTACGAACACGAAGATCAAGCTCCAGGGCGGTTGCTTGTCCGGGGAGCACGGCGCGTTCACACAGGCGCGGTTCTATCTCGTCACCCCGACGAGCATCGAGACGACGACGGTCGTGCTGTCCGGTACCGCGCTGAACACGACGCTTTCGGCATCGCAGTATGCGAAGCCGGGAACCTGGTCGGCGCTCATCGTCAACGTCCGCACGGCGAAGGGCTACCAGGCGACGACCTCGCCGATCTACGTGGCACCGCAGGGTACCACCGACGTCGGCCAGCCGTCGGTCCGACTGCAGTTCACCGGACCGCGTCCGAATCCGTCCGTCGGGCAGGCGACGTTCACGATCTCGGTACCATCGTCGACCCGCGGCACGATCGACGTGTTCGATCTCTCGGGCCGTCAGGTCACGCACCGCGATCTTGGCGTGCTCATGCCGGGCACTTCGACGTTCACCTGGGATGCCCGGGGACAGCGGCTGCCGACCGGCCTCTATCTCGCACGTTTCACGACGGACGACGCATCGATCACGCGCAAGGTCGTACTCGTCCGTTGATGACCGTACGTGCTTCGCTCATTCTCGCTGACGCTGGTTTCTTGGAGGGGAAACCAGCGTCTTGTCATATGCTCTTGAAAAAAAACGTCGTTCTTACTATACTTATACCCACTATGGCACACGACACGAAGATCACCGATCAGACCCTCATTCCGATGGTCGTCGAGAAGACGAACTACGGGGAGCGCGCGTACGACATCTACTCGCGCCTGCTGAAGGACCGCGTGGTCTTCCTGGGCGACGTCATCCATGACCACCTCGCGAACAACGTCATCGCGCAGCTCCTGTTCCTCGAGAGCGAGGACAAGCAGAAGGACATCAAGCTGTACGTCAACTCGCCGGGCGGTTCGGTCACGGCCGGGATGGCCATCTACGATACGATGCAGTACGTGAAGCCGGACATCCAGACGATCTGCATCGGCACGGCGGCATCGATGGCGGCGCTGCTGCTCTCGGCCGGTGCTAAGGGGAAGCGGTTCGCGCTCCCGAACAGCGAGATCCTGATCCACCAGGTCATGGGCGGGACCGAGGGACAGGCGGCGGACATCAAGATCCGCGCCGAGCATATTTTGAAGATCCGCGACCGGCTGAACGGCATCCTCGCGAAGCACACCGGCCAGACCCTGAAGACGATCGAGCACGACACCGACCGCGACAACTTCATGTCGGCCGAGGACGCCCGGAAGTACGGAATAGTAGATAAGATTATTACCAAACAATAACCGCGGTTACACATGATAGTGTTTGGTTTTTGTGTGCGCAAGTAACCCCGCACCTGACCGATAGGGAATGGTGCGCGGGTACGGAATAGTAGATAAGATCATCACGAAGGGGTAGCTAAAGTAACATCGTTGAAGTGCGGTAATCCGATGGTTTTTCCGCATGCCTTGCGTACAAAAAGCATTTGTGGTATCGTGAAATCCTGCATTTTGCAGAACTCTTATGGAATTATCGCACCCAGTGCACGTGAAACTATATGGCCACATCAATTTGGATCATTCTTACCGCGGTCGGGATCCCCGGCGCGGCGATAGCGGGTTACTTCCTAAGGAAGTCATGGGCGACGCGCGAGGCGCAGTCCGTTGAGGCAAAGGCTTCGGCACTGATCGCCGAGGCACGCTCGAAACAGAAGGAGATACTCCTTGAGGCCCAGGAAAAGGGACTCAAGGTGCTTGAGGATGCGAAGCGCGAGGACGAACAGCGCCGCCGCGAGGTCCGTCAGGAGCGCAGCCGGCTCGAACAGCGCGAATCGAAGTTCGATGAGAAGCTCCTCGAGCTCGAGAAGCGGCAGGACGACGTGACGAAGCGTGTCCAGCGCAACGAGGAGATGAAGAAGGAACTCGAGCGCATCCGCGAGGAGCAGTTCCAGAAGCTCGAGAAGATCGCCGAGCTCACCCGCGACCAGGCGAAGCGGGTCCTCCTTGACAACACCGAGACCTCGATGAAGGACGAGCTCGTGTCGCGCATCAAGAAGCTCCAGCAGACCAGCCAGGAGGAGCTCGAAAAGGAGGCGAAGGACCTCCTGACGACCGTGCTCCAGCGCGTCACCTCGAGCCACGTCGCCGAGACCACGACGACCGTCGTGCCGCTGCCCTCGGACGACCTGAAGGGCCGCATCATCGGCAAGGAAGGCCGCAACATCAAGACGATCGAGCAGCTGACCGGCGTCGAGATCATCGTCGACGACACCCCGGAATCCATCGTGATCTCGGGTTTCAACCCGATCCGTCGGCACATCGCGAAGCGCGCCCTCGAGAAGCTCATGGCCGACGGACGGATCCACCCGGGCCGCATCGAGGAGGCCGTCGAGATCGCGAAGAAGGACATGGCCGTCGACATCAAGAAGGCCGGCGAA
>CAYGGS010000106.1:0-3062 GCA_964349545.1 uncultured Gammaproteobacteria bacterium | reverse complement strand
GAAGAGAAACCGGCCCTATCCAGTGACTTCCGGTGATTATGCAAAAACTGATCCAAGCGGTGCTGGATGAGGTCGTCATCGACGATGATCTCGCCGCGCTCGCCACGGGATATGATCCCTGCAGCCTCCAGTTCGGAAAATAATTTCTCGCGGATGCGTTCCTGGCTTTCATCAACGGCCGGCGCGACTTCCATTGTCGGTACCGCTCCAGCACTGCCGGCTTCAGTATGTCTGACCATAGGACTACATTACTATCGGGTATACGGTAACACTAGCACATATCTTCATCAACGCAATGCCCAAACGGAGAGCTTGCCGCCGAAACGTGAGCGCCGATGTTCATGGCTTGTATACTACCACAAACCAAATCTTACAGCGCAGGTTTCAAACCTGTGCTGAAATAATGTTGCTGATTATTATTCTCCCATCACCTGGAACACGACCTCGCGTTTTCTCGGCGAGCAAAGTTCCACCAGAAAGATCCGCTGCCAGCGTCCCAGCGTCAGCTTGCCGTCGACCACTGGGATCGTTTCAGAGGTTCCGAGCAGCATGTGCTGGCAGTGGCTGTGGCCGTTCTTCGTGCAGCGGTCGTCGTCACAGTCGATGTTCTCCGTCCGGATGTGGCTGTCGTTGTGCCGGTAGTAGGTGTGCGGCGGCAGGGCCTTCTTCACGAACTCCTTGAAGTCCTCGATGAAGCCGGACTCCTTCTCGTTGATGCGGACCGCGGCGGTCGTATGCTTCGAGAACACCGTCACGATGCCGTCCGTCACGCCGCTCTTCCGGACCGCTGCCTGCACCTCGTCGGTCAGGTCGATGAACTGCGGCGCTTCCTTCGTACGGAGCGAGTGGGTGACGGTGACGACCTTCATTGGACGGCGGTTTGCTTGGTTTTTATCGCGTCGATCGCCTTCCGGTTCACGAGCACGGTCTCGACGTAATGCCGGAAATCCTCGGTCTTGAAGCGATCGCGCTGGGCGTCGTCCTTCGCGGACGCCTCGGCCTCGCTTATCTCGTGCGTGATCTCGTCCTCGGTCACGGCGATCTTCTCGGCTTCGGCGACCGCCCGGACGATGAGCGTCGTCTTTACGCGATTGACCGCGCCGAGCCGCAGCTCCTTGCGGAACGTCGCCTCGTCCTTCTTCAAGGAAGTCAGGTAGTCCTCGAACTTCATGCCGCGCTGCTCGATGTCGTACTTGATCTCGGCGACCATGCGCTCGAGCTCGTTGTCGATGAGCAGGTCGGGGATGTCGCCGAACGTCGAGCGCTTCACCATTGCTTCCAGCAGTTTCACCTCGTACTCGCGTTCCGCCTTTTCCTCATGCTCGCTCTCGAGGTTCTTTTTGAGCTGCGCGCGCAGCTCATCGACGGTCTTTGTGCGAGCGACCTTCTCCGCGAACGCGTCGTTGAGCTCGGGCAGCTTTCGTTCGGCGACCGTATGCAGCGTCACGGTGAACGTCGCCTTTTTGCCGGAGAGGTGCTTCGCGTAGTACTCCTTCGGGAACGTCAGTTCGAACGACTTCGTCTGGCCTTTCGCTAAACCCACGACCTGATCCTCGAACCCGGGAATGAAATGTCCGTCGCCGAGGACGACCGGCTGCTTACGGCTCTTTCCGCCTTCGATCGCGACCTTGTCCACGGCCACGTCAACGTCGATCTCGATACGGTCACCCTTCTGTGCCGGACGTTCGACCGGTGTCTCGACCGCGAGCATCTTCCGAAGCTCCTCGATCGTCTTCGCGACGTCCTCGTCGTTCACCGGATCGACCTTCTTTTCCACATTCAGCTTTCCGTCGGTCGGGAGCGACACCGACGGTAGCAGCGACACCACCGCTGAATAGATGACGGGATTGCCCGGCGCGATCTTCTCGACCTTGATCTCGGGCTGACCGACGGTGAGAAGCTGATTATCCTTGATCGCCTTCACGAACGTCTCGCGGACCGCGTCTTCGAGCGCTTCCTCCCAGACCGCCCCCTCGCCGAGCTTCTTCGCGACGACCTCGTACGGCGCCTTGCCCGGACGGAACCCCTGGAACGGCGTGCGCGAAGAAAGCCGCACGACTGCGGCCGTCAGGTGCGGGAGCATTTCGGAAGGCGAGAGCTCGACGCGTATCGACGCCCTGCTTTTCGGAAGTTTTTCAACGGCAATATCCATACGATGACTTGTCCCGTTAGAAATTAATCGTTGAAAGCACTATTGATGATCTCATACACTATTTCATTGACTTCGAAATGTCGAATAATTTCTAACGGGACTTGACGAAGTGTAGCACGGCATGATAGTTTTGTCACCTCGTTAACACATCGCTCACCGGACCGTTTGCTTTGCCAGCGGTCCACGAACTCGCTGAGACAAGGAACAAGGAGGGGTGTCTCATGAAGCTGCCCACGCTGAACCGCAGCAATCCGCTCATCGCCGCTCGCAGGATGCTCGAAGCGGACGCGGCGGCGCGCGGCATCCCGCTCGCAGGGAAACGCACGGTCATCGTCATCCAGAACCACCGCGACCTCGAGCTGCTGAAGCTGGCGACGGTCGGCCCGAGCGGAAGACCGCGCATGATACACGGGATCTCCGCCGTCATCACGACGCGATTCGAGGCCGTCTATCACCTCGAGCCGCTGGGGGAGATGTCCGCCACCGGCATGAAGCAGGCCTACCTCACGCTCATGAAGAGGGCGATCATGAAGCGGAGCGAGGACTGCGACCCGAAGGGCGGCGTCGGACTGTTCTACTTCGCGAGGAGGCTCTACCTCTACGCCGACTGGGGCAGGGACGGCAAGACGAAGCCTGTCCTGATCGAGTGCGTCGCATCGCTCAGCGACCGCCCGTACCGCATCAAGAAGGAGCCGAGGAAGCGCGGCCGCGCTGCGTGAGCAACCGCTCGTTCCGGACACACCGTCCGGACCACTGAAAACCCAACGGGGGCAGACGCGTCATGTGTCTGCCCTCGGTCTTTTTACAGATAACCGTCAGGGTGAACCGTGGTTGATGTCATCGGCGCCGGTTGATGTTCGGCACCACCATCGGTACGCGTTTCCGGTATTCCTCGTATCGGGCGCCGAAC
>CAYGGS010000105.1:0-3093 GCA_964349545.1 uncultured Gammaproteobacteria bacterium | reverse complement strand
ACGTTATGTGAAGCGCGTTTGAAGAAGCCGCGATCGCATGGTACAGTGACTGCATGCAGACCGAGATCGAAGCGAAGTTTCTCGATGTAGATCCCGACAGTGTCAGGGAGCGCTTGTTTTCCATCGGCGGGGTCATGACACATCCCGAACGCCTCATGCGGCGGAAGGTGTTCGATTTTCCCGAGGGAACGTCCGACCAAGACAGCGCGTGGGTGCGCGTACGCGACGAGGGCGACAGGATAACGATGAGCTACAAACGCCAACATGACATGACGCTCCATGGTACGAGCGAGCACGAACTCGTCGTCGATGATTTCAATGCGGCGTGTGAGATGTTGACGCGGATCGGAATGATCGAGAAGTCGTACCAGGAGACGAAACGAGAGACCTGGATGGTCGGCGACGTCGAAGTGGTCATCGATACCTGGCCGTGGATACCGACGTTCATCGAGTGCGAAGGGCCGAACGAGGAAAGCCTGCGGAAGACCGTCGAACAGCTCGGGTTTCAAATGGATACGGCGGCCCATGGCGGTGTTGCCGCTGGCGTATATCAGAAGTACTATGATACGCCCGAAAAAACCGTGAACAATTGGCCGCGGATAGTGTTTTCCGATACAGCGCCCTGGCCGAAGAAAAAGTGCTGTACCAGTTGATGAAACCTGTTTTTTGTGCTACAATAGTGAAGTAAGGGTTTTACACAACCTAAAACACGCAATAAACAGCACATGCCGTTACTCGCCATACCGCTCTCGAACACGCCTTCGAACGTGCAGAACCTCGTGGCAAACGTCAACTGGGCTCAACCGTCGTGGGACCTGTTCATCGTGCTGTTCTTCATCATCGCCGGGTTCCTGTACGGCCTGAGCCTCGGCCGCGACCGCGTCATCGTCATTCTGGTGTCGATCTACATGGCACTCGCCGTGGTCAATTCGGCGCCGTTCATCGGCACCCTGCAGGCGAACGTCGGCGTGTCCGGTATCTTCGTGCTTCGCATCTCGGCGTTCCTCATCGTGTTCGTCGCGCTGTTCCTGCTGCTCGCGCGGTCGGCGCTGCTGCAGACGATCGCCAACAGCGACACGAAGGGAACCTGGTGGCAGGTGATGCTGTTCAGCTTCCTGCACGTCGGGTTGCTCATCTCCATCGTTCTCTCGTTCCTGCCGCCTGACGCCGCGAACCAGCTCGCGCCGTTGACGCGCAGGATGTTCGCGAGCGAGACCGCGCGGTTCCTCTGGATCATCGGGCCGATCCTCGCCATGGTGCTCATCAAGGGCGGCGCCGCGGACAAGAAGAAGTTCAAGTACGACATTTGAGCACGGAACCGCACCGATGCTTGACCGCTGGCGGGGCGGTGTTATGCTACCCGATAGGACGCTATCATTATCAAAGAAGGAGCATATCCATATGAAACGACCATCCGTTGTGCTGTCCATAGGAACGGCCGTCCTCATCGGGGTGGCACTGTTCGGGTTCAGCGCGCATGCGACCACGGCGGCGACGCCGGTCACGACCGGAACGCTCGTGTCCGTGGCATCCACCACGGTGCCGACGACGCTCGTGATGCAGACGGGTACGACGATCACGGCGACGCGCATCAAGAACACGACCATCCAGCGGGTCGGCGGCGTCAAGGTGGGAAGGATCCTGAGCATCGACGCCTCGACAAGCATGTTCGTACTCAAGGTAGGCGGCATCGCGAACCAGACCGTAACGGTCCCGAGTTCGGCGAAGGTCTTCAAGGGGACGATCGCCGGTTCGTTCAGCGACCTGGCCGTCGGGCAGACCGTGAAGGTCGTCGGGCTCTGGCGTAAATCGGCGCACACCATCACTGCTGACCGCGTGCTCATCAGGACGACGGAGCTGAACGGCAAGGTGAGCGCCACGAACTGCACTGCGACGCCGGCAACGCTCACCGTCAATGTGAAGAAGGGGAAAACCACGACGTCATGGACCGTGACCGTCGATTCGCTGACGGTTTTCCGTGATCGCGGTTCGAAGCCGATCACGTGCGCCATGATCCAGGTGAAGGACACCGTGCATGTCCGCGGTTTCAAGACGGGAGCAGCGGCGATGACGGCGCTGCAGGTCCATGACAGCACGCTGAAGAAGACGCAGTCGAAGTGGACCGGCACGATCGGCTCGAACGACGTCGCGGGCATGACGTTCGTGCTGAAACAGAAGAAAGGCGCCGAGCTCACGGTGAAGACGACCGCAGAGACCCTGGTCGTCGACGGCAAGGGGCAGGCGGCTGCGTTGATCGCGCTCGCCGACGGTCAGAGCGTGACCGTCTGGGGCGTGAGGACGGGAACGACCGTCGCTGCGAACCTCATCGTCGATTCAAGTCTGTAACGAGACCACGGAAAAACACCCCGCTGAAGTGGCGGGGTGTTTTGGTTACGCCAGATCGTCGAGGATCGACGTGATCTCTTTTCGGTTCGTGACGCGTACCAGCCGGCTGCGGAGCGCTGACGCGTTCGGAAATCCGCGGATGTACGATGCGTAGTGCTTGCGCAGTTCGATGATGCCATGGTCGCCTTTTGCGGCGTAGGCAAGCTCGGCATGGCGTTCGATGAGCTGCCGCAGCTCAGAAATCGTTGGTTCCGTGTATGTGCCCTGTGCGAGGAATTGGCGGATCTGTGAGAACAGCCATGGTCGTCCGAGTGCACCGCGGGCGATGCCGATGCCATCGGCACCGGTCTGTTTGAGAAGCTCGTTGGCGCGTTCAGGTGTCGTCACGCCGCCGTTCGCGAGCACGATGCCATCGAAGTGTTCCTTGACCGAACGTATCATGTCGACATCGACCGGTCCGTCGAACCCGTCCTCGTACGACCGTCCATGGACCATGATCGCTGCGACCGGCATGCCGGCGAGCGCATCGACGAGGTCGAGCGCGGTCGTGCGTTCCGGCGTGTCCGGTGCGACCTCTTTGCGCTCCTTGCGGATGCTGGCCCGCATCTTCAGGGACACCGGGATACGGACGGCATCTATGGTCGCCGCGACGAGCCGTTTCACGTATTGGGGATCGCGCATGAGCGCGACGCCGGTGCCGCTCCGGACCACCTTGTGCGCCGGACAGCCGAGGTTGATGTCCACGCC
>CAYGGS010000104.1:0-3116 GCA_964349545.1 uncultured Gammaproteobacteria bacterium | reverse complement strand
CCGTCAAGGTGAAGCCCGCTGGAGCTTCTCCTGACCAGCGGGCTTCACCTTGACGGTGACACCCTTGACCAACTCGTCACGAACGGCCGCGCGGGTCGCGTCGCCGAACGCGTCGAGTGCGTCGGGGGTGAGCATGAGCTTCCCCGTGGACTGAGCGGTCCACGGGATATCCTGCGCGTGCACGACACCGGTGGCGAACAACAGCGCGGCCACCACGATGAACGCGATGATACCCGGGAACATCCGCATGATACGACTCCTCTGCCCTTTAAGCGATTGCGGCCACAATGGCGGCGTCGGTCCCTTTCCTTCGGGACCCTAACGCCTGCGATCGCAGGAAAGGCAAGACCTTCCACGGTATGGTGGAGAGCGATACATGAAACATGTCTCATATACCATTCTCCACCATCCATGGACTGACCTTCATGTTGTAACGAACGTCCTCACTTGAACATTCCTGTTATCGAGCGGCATGCGCCTTTTCGGAACAGAAATGTTCGAGTGAGGCTAGAGGTGGCGTGCAAATCGGCAAATGGATCACCGACCGCACGCCACCTCCGGGCACCGCTATTCAGTTGGCTGTCCTGCCTTCGCGGGGCCCTTACTACGTCCAGGTCACTGGAAATCACCTCCTTGTGGTGTTGGCTGTCTAGCTCCGTACGGAGCCGACTCTGGTGGGCTGCTTCTTGCGCCGCGGGAAGAAGCCGGCGACGAACGCGCACGCGAGCTTCGTGACCACGTGCAAGACGAACGCGATTGCGAGTGCAGCAGCCGCTGATGCCACACCGATGAAGGCCCATGCATGACCCGGGCCGACGGTGTCGTTGAGGATCAGCGTGATGCAGATCACGGTGACCAGAACGACGTACTTCGCCTTCGTCCACTTGAACATGTGGCTGGCCCCGAATACGATGCCCAGGACCGCCGCGGACAACAGCTGCACCAGAATGCTCGGCATGACGTCCTCCGTAACGTGAGAGACAGTGATCGACGGTGGGAAACCGCTGGCCGCTCCGCAAGCGAACAACAGTTTCCCACCATCGTTTGACCTGAACGTGTTGTAACGAACGAGCGGTTTGAATCACCATCTTTCTTGTCATGCCGGACTTGATCCGGCATCCAGGATCGTGACTCGAACTGCTGGAGGACGCTATCGGATGTAGGGGTTACATTGATAGGTCCTCCGGTGAACGGTGATCGCTGGGTGCGATCGAGCCGTTCGTCCATGCAGGCGCATGGATGTGCTGACAGAACGCTACGAGGCGGCCGACTTGATGTAGATGCAGAACCGTCTGCTGACTTCGGTTGCGGCTCGATCAACGAGCTCGCCGACGAACGGTGCGATAAGCGCGGCACCGACGAACATCATGAGCTTCTTCAAGGCCGTACCTCGTGTCTCTCTACCCTCGAGACGTGGGCCAAGCGTACGCCTGGAATTCACAACGTGCGATCCGATTCCGCAGTTCTGAACCAACCATTCTCTTACAAACCGTTGGCTCGGAACTGGGGACCACGCATACTGTATTGTATTCGCGTAATCCCTTACCCATTGTGTAGCCGGTGGGCACCGGGTAAAACGAGCAGCTCGGCTTCACCACTCCCTGAGATACCCCGAACTGACGAGGTGCCCGTCGTTGTCGACCTTCACGGACAGGCCTTCGTTCCGTCCAGGTGCATAGAGGTAGAACGTGTCGCCGGGACGAAGCGTCAGGCCACGGTTACGGTCCGCGAACCTTTCAAGATCGTCCAGCTTCGTGGCGATGACGGTGCAAATCACGACGATCGCCAACATGGATCCCTCTCTAAGCGTGATGCTCGCGTGTTCCGGTCGAACGAACCTTGCGCCGAACAACAGGCCGATCAACACAACGAGCATGATCCTCTTGACAATCTTCGAGCTCATGGCAGAGCCCTTTCATTCCCGTACCCTGGGCAGGGCCTCTTGCGAGGAGAAATGCATCGAGCTTTCATCTAGACCGCTCGCGCGACATACGATAGATACCGCATACCAGCGCGAACGCTCCGGACGATTTGGTCATTTCCGGAAATCAGTCGACCAATCGTGTACTGATTTCCTGATTTCTGTAAATGACTATCGATCCGCATCAACGAGTATCAGGGTGACCGGCTTCGCCGGTCGGGACCCTAGACGAGTTGAAAGGATCGATACATTAGAGGGAAGGGGTGACATCGGACGAGGGAACCGTATGTTCTCTCGCCGAACTTCATTTCCGGAAATCTGGAGGTGAAGGATGTCCGCTTTTGGGCCGAAGCCCAGCAGACCGATTCGGCTTGGACGTGTCGCGCAGTTCGCACCGCTCGACATGACCGCTGCCGATCGCCCTCCTCCCTCCATATTTCCGGGAACGAAAATGGGGTGGATCGTACCGAAGAGAGAGGCTCTTCAGCACAACCCACCCCGTTTGGATGTGTCGTGTCGCCCGAACGCTTGTCCCGTCGAATGACGGGAACGGTCCGGGACTTGTGGAAAAGGTTTCTCAGGCCTGATCCGACATCCACCGAAGCACAAAGTGCGTAGGTGGAAGCTCTCTCCTCAAATTTCGTACTTCATGTAATGTGCGCGGTGTTCCACTTGAACAGTACAGAATACTCCCGCATGGTTTCCCTGTCAAGACTTCAACCAAGGCTAACATGCCAATTCAGGCCTAATATAAGCCAAATTAATATCCACAGCCCAATAAAAATGGGTGTTTCCAGGTGCTGTTTTCCGAAGGAAAATGCCTACTTTTTACCCCCGCACCAAAAAGCCCCGGACTTCAGCCCGTGGGATGAATGGTCTGCTGGCGGGCTTTTGGTGCGGGGTTCCGCGCTCCGAATGCCCGAAAGGGCTGACCCCCCCCCCGAGAGTCAACTCGGGGAGCGCTTCACTTCTGCTGGATGACCGCCGATAGCGACCGGGGTGCGTCGAGTTCCATGGAATACTCCGCAGAACCGTTCTTTTGACGCACTGGCCAGAACGAGGTCCAGACGATCAGGTCCCTGTCTGACACTGACAGCGAGAATTCGAAGGATTGGTGACGCGCGCCGGCCTGTTTTCCGACGGTCAGGTCATACCGGTCGAGGCTGCCGACGACCTTGAACGGCAATTCGTAGGT
>CAYGGS010000103.1:0-3179 GCA_964349545.1 uncultured Gammaproteobacteria bacterium | reverse complement strand
GTCCCGTCCTCACCGGCGATGGGGGTGGTAAGGACGCCGCCGCTCTCTTGCGTCTTCACCTTCGTGAACACCTCTTTGCTCACGTTCGTCGGCGAGGCGATGATCGCGAGGGTCAGCCAGAGCAGGAACGCGACGACCGGCCCGGTCACGACGTACTTCCCGAACTCCTGCCACCAGCGCGCCGCGTACTTCTCGGTCGACGGGTACGTCTTCAGGAGGAACGCGAGCGGCGATAGCACGATCAGGAACCACAGCGCGAGGATGCGGAGCACGAGGACGATCGTGATGATCGACATGACGATCGCCGCGACGGTGACGAGGAAGAGGCCGAGGAGCAGCGCGGTGAGCACCGGGCCGACGTTGCTGATGCTCCCCGTCATGTTCTGGTCCCTCGAGAGCGAGACGATGTCCTGCAGGCCGAGCGCGCTCGTGAAGTTCCCCGCGGCGATGTCGCGCCAGGCGTTCACGAACGTGAGCATGATGACCTGCGAGAAGTCGATGAAGAACCCCGCGATGAACTTCGAGAAGTTCACGAGGAACGCCATGACGATGAGCCGCGCGAGGAGCTTGTTGTAGCGGTAGTTCTCGAGCCGGAGGATCGTGCCGAAGGAGATGATCAGGAGCACGACGATGAAGAACATGTTGCAGACGTCGCGGACGATCGCCCAGCCCTTCTCGACCGCGTCGACGCCGAGGAACTTGCTGTACTGCGCGACGCCGACCATGATGTTGATGACGACGACGAGGAAGTTCGCGACGAACGAGATGAGCCAGTACGTGATGTTCGCGAGGACGGACATGACCGCGTCGTTGAACCCGCTCGCGAACGCGGCGTGCGGGAGCGCGAAGGCGACGCCGGCGACCAGCGCGCCGACGAGCGTCCCGGTCAGGGGACGCCGGTGGCGGCGTATGAAGTTGATGGCGGTCGAGGGCATGCTACTTCAACACCTGAATGATCGGCCCATCGGTCCATGTGTCGAGAACATCGTTACAGGGCGTGCCGTCGATGCCGTTGCTGCACCAGCCCCAGTTGTCGATGACGCGGATCTTGATGTAGTAGGGGTCGCACACGCCCGCATCCCCCTGGCAGTGGTAGGCGTGCGAGTAGACGTGCGGCGTCGACGGATCGTCCCGCGGCGCGATCTTGATCGGCGCGTCGACGGTCCGTATTGAGCCGTCCCCCCAATCGATCTCGATACCGGCGAGCGGCCGCTGCTCGCGGTCGACCGTCGTGTTGAACTTCAGGGTATACTGGCTTCCCTCCTCGATCAGCGCGGAGCTGCCGCCGTTCTCGACGTTGAACACGGTCGGCTTGACGGCGCAGTAGTCCGCAGCGACGTCGCCGGGGGCGTTCTCGGTCGGATGGTTCGATGATTCAACGCACCTGCCGCCGCTGCCGCACGAAGCGTCGCTGGTGCACGCCTTGTTCGGGTTCGGTCCGCCCGAGCAGACCCTGCAGATGATCTTCGGCGCGCTCCAGAGCTCGCTCGACAGGCACGTTCCGACACCGCAGTCGGTGTTATCGCTGCAGGGGGCACCGGTCAATAACGTGCCGGAATCAGACTGACACCGCGACGTCGTATTCACGTAGCACCCGGGCATGTTCGCGGGGCAGAGATCCGAGTTGTCCGTCCACTGCCACACCGTATAGGCCTTCACGAACAGGCGCATCAGGTAGTACTGTGCCGAGTAGGCGGTCTGGGTCGTGATGCACTGCCCGCCGCAGTCGGCGTTCGTCGTACAGGGTTGTTTACCTATCGCGACGTTGTTGAACTGACAACGGCTCGAGACGCACCTCGCATTGCAATCGCCGTCCCCATTGCAGGGATACCCGCTCATGACGTCGCCGAACGAGCATATCCTTGCCGAGGTCGTCGTCGGCGTGATAGCCGTCTGCCTTGTGAACGTCTGCGTATTCTGCGCCGACGCCAGGCCGCCGAGGCACTTTTCGTCCTTGTTCGAGCAGCATTTCTGCCCGGTCGGGCACGTTCCCGTCGGCAGGCAATCGCCGTCGTAGGTCGTCTGGCAGGTCGCATCCGTGGAACAGAAATCTCCTTTCAATACGCCGCTGTTCGCATCACACACGCCCGTACCGGTATTGTCCTTATTGACGCACTTGCCGACGCTGTACTTGCAGTCCGCGCTCGTCGTACAGGCCCGTCCAGCGCGCTTGCCGCTCGCCGCGTTGCAGATGCTCCCGCCGACGTAGTCGTGCGTGCATGGCTCGACCGCGTAGCTCGTGCCTGCGCCGACCGTACGTTTCGGGTTGAACGTATACTTGTTCGTGTTCGAATCGTACTCGACGCACACCCCGTTGCCGACGCACTGGCCGCTGACCGGCGGAGGGCCGGAGTCGATGCAATCGGCCGACGTGAGGCATCCGTATCCGACCTTGTTGCCGGTCGGGTTCGTGCACATGCGGCCCGAGCAGTTTCCGGTACAGGCGTACGCTGCGCCCGCGCGCATCTGGTACGGCGAGGACTGGCTCATGTCGATGCCCTCGACGTTCAGGGCACCCGGCGCGCCCTTGTTCTGCCACTCGCTCGGGTTGAGCGTCGTGCTCGGCGGCGCTGCCCCTCCGAACGGCGAAAGGTCGGTGATGTACCGGTAGTTCAGCCCGGGCACCACGAACGTCCCGGTCTTCGAGGTCCGGTCGACCCACGCCGACACGTCCTTCTCGGTCGCGACCTGCACGAGCTTCGTGCATTGCTCCTTCATGAAGAACAGTCCGGTTGCGAAAAATCCTGACATATTGTCATCATTAAACCCACTCGCCGCACACCGTTGGGCGTAGAAAAATATTCCCATTAGATGCTGATCGACTGGATCCCAACGGAGCCTTACTTCCGCGCCCTCACATAGACCAGCGCCACCCATAAAAAACGCCGGATAGTTCGGTTCCGAGGTCAGCCGATCGTCCCACATCCCCCACCGCGCACGCCAACCGTTTGCCTCGTTCAGGATAAGATCGCCTGTATTCGGCCAGTTGCTATTCCCCCTGTTATACCGAAGCATATGTACACGGAAATACTCGATGTCGTACTTATGAATCAGCTGGTCCATCAACGACGCAGCTGCCCATCCGCCGTCTGTCGGTTGAGTTGTGATGGTGGAGTTACCAGCATCGAATTCAACGTCATTCGGATCTGGATACGCATTCCGAGCATAATTACCTGACC
>CAYGGS010000102.1:0-3219 GCA_964349545.1 uncultured Gammaproteobacteria bacterium | reverse complement strand
GTACTGGGGAACACCGTTGCCGATCTGGAAGTGCGATGCGTGCGGCGAGACCGAATGTCTCGGCAGCTACGAGGAGCTGCTGCAGAAACTGCCGACGAGAAACAAGTTCATCCTCATCCGGCATGGCGAGGCGACAATCTCGCTCGAGCATCTCATTAACACCGACATCACCAAGAACAAGGCCGTGACGTTGACCGAAAAGGGCAAGAAACAAGCGGCAGCAGCGGCAAAAAAACTGAAGAAGGGGAAGGTCGACCTCGTGTACTCATCAGAGTTCGTGCGTACGAAGCAGACCGCGGACATCATCGCGAAGACATGCGGGATCGACGCCGCGACCGATGCGCGCCTCAACGAGTACCAGATCGGCCCGGCCTTCGAGGGAAAGACGTTCGAGGAGTACCATGAGCATCTCTCGAACATCGAGCGGTTCCATCATACGGCGGAGGGCGGTACCGAGAACTGGCTCGACGTGCGGAAGCGGTTCATGGGATTGCTGCTGGAGCTCGACGCGAAGCACGAGGGAAAGACCATCGTCATCGTGTCGCACGCCGATCCGCTGTACGTCGCGCAGTGGGCCGCGAGCCTGAAGGCTGAATCGCAGATCGGTGAGGTGAAGCCATACCCGGAATTCGCCGAACCGATCGAGCTGCGCTTACCGACAAATGTTTTCCGCGAGGACGGCAGTTTCGATCCGCACAAACCGTTCATTGATGCAGTTTCATGGAAGTGTGAAGAATGTAGAAAGGGTTTGATGACGCGCACGTCCGAGGTCGCGGACGCGTGGTTCGATTCCGGTTCGATGCCGTACGCGCAATGGCACTACCCGTTCGAGAACAAGGAAAAAATCGACAAAGGCGGGGCATATCCCGCAGCTTTCATCAGCGAGGCGATCGACCAGACGCGCGGGTGGTTCTACGTTCTTCTTGCGATCTCGACGTTCCTCCAAAAAGCGAAGGTGCTGAAGAAGAAAGGCCCGCCGTACGAGACCTGCATCGTGCTCGGTCACATCCGCGATCGTGAAGGTAAGAAGCTCTCGAAGAGCCTCGGCAACTACATCGATCCGATGCTGCTGCTCGACAAATACGGCGCCGACGCCGTTCGGATGTACCTGTTCACGATCAACCAGCCGTCCGAACCGAAGAACTTCGACGAGGAACAGCTCAACGACGTCGTGAAGAAGAACTTCATGATCCTCTGGAACGTACTGTCGTTCTGGAAGCTGTACGCGAAGGATGTCGCGCCGGACAAGCGGCCGGAGAGCGATGACGTGATGGACCGATGGATTCTTGCATTGCTGGACCAAACGATCAAGGGCGTTACGGAGAAGCTGGACCGGTACGCGATCGTCGATGCCGGACGTGAGCTCATGGCGTTCGTGACCGACCTGTCGACGTGGTACGTGCGCCGGTCGCGCGATCGTGCAAAAGGCAATGACGCCGTGACGCCGACGCTCGGCTACGTGCTCCGCGAGTACGCGAAGCTGTCCGCGCCGTTCACGCCGTTCCTCGCCGACGCGCTGTGGCGCGAACTTGGAAACAGGAGTTCGGTGCACCTTGAGAATTGGCCGACACATGGAACACTGCATGAGGAGCTGCTTGCGAACATGGCCCGGGCGCGGATGGTCGTGGAAACAGGCCACGCCCTGCGAGCGCAGTCGAAGATGAAGGTGCGGCAGCCGCTGTCGCAGCTGGTCGTCACGCAGGCGTTCCACGGGACGATCCTCGACATCCTGAAGGACGAGATGAACGTCAAAGAGGTGCTTGTCGCGAAGAAGGTGCCGGAGGAGCAGGGCTGGATCTCGATGAACGGCGTGGCGCTCGATACGACGGTGACCGACGAGCTGCGCGAGGAAGGCTACCTCCGCGAGATGGTACGCGCGGTGAACTCGTTGCGGAAAGCATTGAAGTTGAAGCCCGGTGAGCCTGTTGCCGTTGCGTACACGACCGATGATGCGACCGCGAAATACGTCGAGCATTACAGAAAGTCGCTCATGGAAAAGGGGACGCTGTCCGCATTGGAAAAAATCGAGGAAGCGAACGAGCCGACCGTGGTCGCCGAGCTGGACGGGAAGAGCGTGATGTTTGGACGCATATGAAGCAACTCGTTGCCATGAAGGCGCTGCTCACATTTGATGGCAAGGTACTCATCGTTCGTGAGTCTGTGAAAAATCCCGATGGGACCAACGCTGGTACGTACGATGTCGTCGGTGGGCGCGTTGAACCGGGAGAGCGCGTGCTTGACACTCTCGCGCGTGAGATCAAGGAAGAGACCGGCATCGATGCCACGATCGGTGCGCCATTTTATGTTGGCGAATGGCGCCCCATTGTTCGTGGAGAAGAGTGGCAGATCATTGCGACTTTCTTTTTCTGTACATCGTTGACGGATCGCGTCGTGTTGAGTCGCGATCATGACGAGTATCAATGGATCGATCCCAAGCAGTACCATCAGTATCCTTTGATTGCGAACCTTGTTGCGGTATTTGGGGCATATCTGAAATCAGCAGGGCAGTAGCATGCACCGCCGCATCGGCATCATCCTGAACCGCCGCAACGTCGGCACGAACGACCGGCGCATCACGCTGTTCTGCGCGGACGGCAAGCACGAGCTCCGTGCTCGCGGCACCCAGAAGTTCGAGAGCAAGCTCGCCGGTTCGCTCGAGCCGCTGACGCTCGTCGACGTGACGACCGTGCGCGGACGGAACGGCGAGCAGGTCACCGGCAGCGCGATCCGTGACCCGTACCGCGCCCTGCATGCGTCGCTCCCGCGCCTCGCCGCAGCCGGGCTCATCGCTGCGTCGATCGATGCGGTCGTCCACGGGTGGCACGATGAACGTTTACTCTTGAAGCGGGTGCGCGAGGCGTTCGCGCTCATCGGCCGGAGCCGGACGAACCGGCAGCTGCTCCTGTCGGTCGGGTACGGCCTCTGGAACCTGATCGCCATCGCCGGGTACGCGCCATCGGCGCGACCGGGTAAGGCGACGCCGACGACGCGCCTGATCGAGGTGCTCGTCCGGGGCGACGTAGGGCTGGTCCGCCGCATCCGCTGCACCGTCCGGACGTCGCGTGAGTGCATCGATGCCGCTTTGAAGCAGCTCCACCTCATCACGGACAGCGATATCCCGGCGGCCCGTTTCTTCTCGTACGCGACCCACGCTGTCCGGTAACGCGTTTTCTGATATACTCAAAAGGCTATGGCACGATCAATCCGCATCCCACGCTC
>CAYGGS010000101.1:0-3229 GCA_964349545.1 uncultured Gammaproteobacteria bacterium | reverse complement strand
GTAATATATGAGGCCCACTTTAAGGTCGAAGAAATTCTCCCATCGCAACTTATCTTTTTTGTAATCGGCCGTGTAATTGAAGGTGGTGAGCGCCGATGCAGTTGAGTTACCCCCTTTGGACCAATATGGGTTGATATATGTTTGTGTAAAACCGGTATATGCCTTTCCAATCAGCTTCCAGGGGCTAAGCTCGGGCGAGCGGATCACAACTTTAGCCAGTTTAAGATCTTGCTTGTTGGTGGGCCGCAGCCTATCTACTTCAAGGGCATCTTTGGCCGAAAGCCTCGAAAGATTAACCGATTCATCGACCAATATGCGCATGCTTTGCCGGTCGAGGTTTTCGATCCTTATCCCGATCGAGTCGTTCTGCGAATTTTTCAGCCATATCCATTTTGCCCAAATGCCATCGTTTTGCAAAGAAATTTGGGAGTGATCGTTGTTTAAATTATAGATATTCACATGATTGGGCGTTCTCGACAGATAGGTTATCAGCAACTTCAATTCCTGTTTAAGTTCTTTGTTCATCCTAAGGGTTTCCGAATCGTTGTGCCGGTTCAGAATAGCTGTATTGATCTTCATTACCGAGTCGAGGTAATGTTGTTGGGATTCTTCAACCAAATTTGCAATGAATTTTTTCCGGTATTTTCCAGAAAAAAATACGCGACCCTGGCCTTCGAGACGTTGCAGTTCGTTTTCTGTACTGTAACAGGTATGTACCCCGTTCCGGTATATGTAAAAGATCTTGCGTAACATTCCAGGTATGGGGTCGTACTCGGTAAAACCCGAAAAAAACGCGTCGTTCACGATCAATGAATTGGCCTCGCTATAAACGAATTTCCATCTATCTTTCATCTTCATTCCCTTCGGTGGTCAACCCCCACTCTTTTTTACGGATGTTATCTCTTTCTCTAATATCAACCAATAATTCCTTGAATTCTTCTGGGGTGTATTCCTTAGAAATACCCCGATCGTTCACCTTTACTGAACCGTCTTCGGCAAAACTCACACTTGATCGGGCGAAAGGTTCACGAAATTTACTTCCCAATACTCGCTCGACTGCCTCCAGAGAAATATCTTCTCCTAAAAGAGCAAGGCTCGCAAAATCAGAACGAATATGATGAGAAATGCCCTCGAGAAGTATGGGACGATCGGGAAAATATTTATGTGCAATTTTTTGCATAGCGAGCATCCATTTGATCTGCCGCATCGCCGCCTCTTCAGGTGTGTGCTTGAAATCTCCGGGCTGCAATTCTTCCAACGTGATGTCAATGCCTGCCTCATGTAATTTTTCCAATAACTTCGGTAGCTCTTCTTTATGCGAAGCCCACAACGCTCCTCGTAAATGCTCGTCCCCTAATCGTTTGTCCCATTTATTCGCAGCAGCGATCATTGGCTCGTCTTCCTTCGAGCCTAATAGCCATGTTCCCCGCACATCAGCAAGGATGAATTTCTTCCCTGGGTTTGCTAGGATCTCCTTCAGTACCAGCTCGGCCTCATGTTCGTTGGTACCCAAGGAAACCACCTTGATATCGTCCCTCTCTTGCAATTTTTCAGCTAATTTTTCTGCCAGTAGCCCCCTGGTCTGTTCGGCTCTGCCGACATTGGACGGTTCCAAGGCCATAATCGATCCTGCACGAGCTTGTTCAAGTCGGGTGATAAATTCATCAACCGTGGGTCCTATTGTCTCGGCCGCTTGTTCTTTATCAATTCCTTGCGACATGTTGTCTTGAACTGCTCCTACCTCTTGTTGGGGCTTGGGCGCATGCCGCGAGATCCCGATTTCCATGGGACTTTCTTGTCTAATCATAATTCGTTCCCAAATAAACAATGTTTCATACGGAAGAAGCATAGCATAAAAGCGCTTTGTGGGGTCTTCACTATCGCGGACTCCGCATTACGCAACGTTCACCTGATCAACGCAAGCAGATCCCTGAAATTCCGCTCCATGACGTCGCGCTGCTTCGCTTCGATGGTGATCCGAAGGAACGGCTCTGACTTCGACATTCGGATGTTGAACCACCAGTCGGGATACTCCACCGTGATGCCGTCCAGTTCGTCGAGGATGGCGTCACTGTGCTTCGCCCTGACGCGTTCCATCTTCTCGTCGGGACCCTCGACCATGAGGTCTGCGTGGTCGTGCGCATAGGGGTCGAGACCTTCCCGCATCACCGACAGGGGGCGTCCATCGGCGGCGAGCGCTGCCAGTGCCAGCGCGGCCGGTGCAAGCCCGGAATCCAGCTGGTTGTACTCGCGCAGGATGTAGTGCCCCGACGTCTCGATGCCCATAATCGCTGCGCTCTTGTCGATAGCGGGCTTCATGAAAACGCTGCCGACGCCGGTACGCACGGGAACGCCACCCGCAGCAGCGACCAGGTCGCGAACCGAGTGCGAACAAACGACGTTGTACACGAACGTCCCGCCGGGATGCTTCTTCAAAAGATGCCGGGCAAGCAGGATGCCGGTCTCCTCTCCGATGAGCGCATCACCCTTCTCGTCGACCAGGAACATACGGTCGCAATCCGCATCGAACGCGATACCAACATCGGCATGGCGGCCGACGACCTCGCGGCCGAGCGCTTCGAGCGCACCTTTTCCCTTCGGGTCAGGACCGCGCCCCGGAAACGTCCCGTCGATGTCGCCATTGATCACCGACCATTCGAATGGGACGCGCTCGAACAGCGCGGGCAGTACCGCACACGCAGCGCCGTTCCCCGGGTCTATAACGACCTTGAGCGGCTTACATCGGTCCAGGTTCCCGGCCGAAACGATGAAGTCCACGAAGTCGGCGACCACGTCCTGTGTGACGAGCGTACCCGTCCTGCCGACGTCGGGGATGCCCCGATCGATGATCCTGCCGAGCTCCTTGTTCCGGTCGCCGGTCAGAAGCTGCGCCGCGCCGTCGACGAACTTCACGCCGTTCCACTCGGACGTGTTGTGCGACGCGGTCACCATGGCGCCGCCGTCGAACGTATAACGGTCGACGGCGAAGTAGAACGCGTCGACCGGGATCACGCCGATGTCGACGACGTCGACGCCCTGGCACCGGAGGCCGTCGATGAGCGCTCGGGCCATGGCGGGGCTCGATATGCGTCCGTCCCGGGCTACAGCCACACGTTTCGGTTTTTGATGCACCGCAAATGCGCGGCCGAGATCGCGTGCGATCGCCTCATCGAGGTCCTTTCCCCAGATGCCCCGGATGCCGTAGGAGCCGTAGATCGACGAGCTGCTC
>CAYGGS010000100.1:0-3235 GCA_964349545.1 uncultured Gammaproteobacteria bacterium | reverse complement strand
GACCTCCGCCGCGTCACCCCCATCGCGAAGCTCCACACCGACGTCACCTCGGTCATCCGCGGACGGCTCCAGCTCGTCACGTCGCGGCGGGGCTACCGGCGTCGCAAGATGAGCGTCACGGAAGGGCTCGTCGCCGACCGGACCGGCACGGTGAAGGTCGTCTGGTTCAACCAACCCTACCTCGCCAACAGCTTCAAGCCGGGCGACCAGGTCTTCCTCGTCGGCAAGCTCGTGAACGGAGCGTACGGACCGCAGCTCCAGTCCCCGCTCATCGAGAAGGCCGGCCAGGAACGGCTGCTCGCCGGCAGGATCCTACCGATCTACCGTGCGACCGCGGGCCTCACGCAACGCCAGATCAGGTCGCTCATCACCGCGGCGCTTCCGCTGGCTGCGAAGGTCCCCGACTGGATCCCGCCGGAGGTGCGGTCGTCCGAACGGCTCATACCGCTCGCCTCGGCCGTTTCGCAGATCCATTTCCCGACCTCGCCGCAGAAGCTCGCTGCCGCACGGGAACGGCTCAAGTTCGACGAGCTGCTGCCGTTCATGCTCGCGACGCTCCGTATCGAAGCGACGACCGGCGCCTCGGCGGCGTATCCAATATCATTCTCCGAGGAACACGTCCGCACCTTCGTACGGTGCCTTCCGTTTACGCTCACTGACGACCAGCGCCGCGCTGCATGGCAGGTCCTCGGCGATATGTCACAACGCCATCCGATGCGCCGCCTGCTCGAGGGGGACGTCGGCTCGGGAAAGACCGCGGTCGCCGCGGTCGCGCTCGAGAGCGTCGCCCGGAACGGCTTGCAGGGCGCGTTCCTGGCTCCCACCGACATCCTCGCACGGCAGCACTATGACACGCTGAAGAAAATGTACGCCGGCAAGGTCACGATCGCGCTCCTGACCGGGACGCAGCGCGAACGTTCCGATACGGGTACGGTCACGAAGAAGCAGCTCCTGTCGTCATTGTCGGCCAGCGACATCTCCCTACTCATCGGCACCCACGCCATCCTCAACGAGAAGGTCGTCCTGCCGAAGCTCGCGCTCGTCGTCGTCGATGAACAGCATCGTTTCGGCGTCGAACAGCGCCGCACGCTCCAGCGGAAGAACGCGGGGACCGTGCCGCACCTCCTCTCGATGACCGCGACGCCGATCCCGCGGACGCTCGCCCTTGCGCTGTACGGGAGCTTGCGACCATCGTTCATCCGGCAGCTTCCTTCCGGCCGCATACCGGTCGCGACGCGGGTGACGAGGACGGCGGACGAGACGGTGTGGGACACCATCATCGAGCGCTCACACAGAAAAGAGCAGGCGTTCGTCGTCTGTCCGCTCATCGAGGAATCCGACGAGCTCGGCGTCGTCGCGGCCACAACCGAGTTCGAACGGCTATCCCGCGGGTCGCTGTCAGCGCTCCGCTGCGGCCTGCTCCACGGGAAGCTCCCCGCAAAGGAAAAGCACCGCGTGCTCAACGAGTTCAGGCATCGCACGATCGACGTGCTCGTCACGACGCCGGTCGTCGAGGTCGGCGTCGACATCCCCGCGGCGACGGTCATGGTCATCGAGGGCGCCGAGCGGTTCGGACTCGCGCAGCTTCACCAGCTCCGCGGCCGTGTCGGCAGAAGCAGTGCTCCGTCCGAATGCATCCTCATGACGGACAGCGAGAACCCGTCGGCCGTCGCCCGTCTGTCCGTCCTCGAACGCACCACCGACGGGTTCGCGCTCGCCGAAGAGGACCTGAAGCTTCGCGGCCCGGGCGACCTCTACGGCATACGGCAATCGGGACTTCCGCAGTTCAGGATGGTCTCGCTCAACGACCTCGACCTCATGGAACGCGTCCGCTCCGTCGCGGAATCGCTCATCAGGGTTGATGCCGAACTGGCCCGTTTTCCACAGCTCAAAAAGAAGGCAGACACCTCGTTCCGGGCGCTCCATCTCGAATAAGGGTTGACAAAACCGCCCCGCGACGGTATGGTACGGGGTATTGTTTCGGATTTGCTCATACTGGTCAGGGGCGTGAGTATCGTGAATGCACCGCGGGTAACGCTGCGGGGCGGCGATTCTCTTCGGAGGATCGCGGAGGTTCGCCCATCTGATGCGTGTGGCGGGTACCCTCCTTGCCCGGCCGTCCCTGACCCAGCTCATTGTCAGCACCAATTTCCCCCTTCTCAAACCCCTCGGTCCACCCTTTGGAGGACATAGCGTAGACGTACCGAACTGTCGTACGAACCCCCAGTAGTCCACCGAACACGCTTTCAAGGAAAGAAAGCACTATCATGGCCAATTCCGAAGCCGCAAACCGACTGAAGGAAGTCGACGAACACATCAAGAACGGTGGTGGTCTCGCCCACTTCCTGATGTCCTGCTGCAAACAGGTCCCTCCCGGCACCTGCTGTCGGTGCCTCAAGAAGATCCCCAAGCAACGGATCGCCGTGTTGCCCGACACGAAGTTCTGTGTCCTGTGCCAGGAGGTGGTCGACAAGCTCGACCCCCCGAAGTTCCTGATGGCCGTCAGTCTCGCGACCACGCGCTTCGCGGGTGACGAGGACCGCGCGCACCGCGGAAGCCCGACGCTGTTCACCGGGAACCGCAGGACCGCGACCGCCTAAGGTCGCACGAAGGGGAAAGAGGCTTCACCGGAGGCGTCAGCAGAGGAACGGAGATCATCCTGTTCCCGAGCTGACGCCTCTTCTTCGTATAGGAACTATCGTCCGAACAGCTCCTTCACGGTGTCAGCAATGCTTGAAACCCGCATGACATCGATCTTCGGTGTTCCGTGCAGCTTCGCCTGCGCTGCGATCACCGCGTGCTTGAACCCGAGCTTTTCCGCTTCCGCGAGCCGCAGCTCCATCTGCGACACCGACCGAATTTCACCCCCGAGGCCTACCTCGCCGATAGCCACGAGGTCCTTACCGACGGTCTTTCCGAGCATGGCGGACGCGATCGCCAACGCCACCGCAACGTCAGCCGCCGGTTCGTTCACGCGGATGCCGCCGACGACGTTCACGAACACGTCCTGCGTCGCGAGCTTCAAACCTGCACGCTTCGCAAGCACTGCCAAGAGAAGCTGCAGCCGGTTGAACTCGACGCCGGAGCCGGTGCGGCGCGGCATGCCGAACACCGTCTGATTGACGAGCGCCTGCACCTCGACGAGGAACGGCCGCGAGCCCTCAAGGATGGCTGTCACGCACGACCCCGGCCCGAACTGCCGCTCGGCAAGGAACACCTCCGACGGGTTCTTCAC
>CAYGGS010000099.1:0-3297 GCA_964349545.1 uncultured Gammaproteobacteria bacterium | reverse complement strand
ATGCTCTGGCACTTCGGCGGCATCGCATCGGACTGCGGAGGAAGGCCTGCGCAGACTTTGTACTTGTGGCCGGACAGGATCATGATCCTCGCGTTGCCCTGGAAATCGGTCGGACCGCTCGCCCGGATCGCGTTATCGAAACCGTTCTTACCGTCCTTGTTCTCGACGACCACCTTGCCCTCGGCGGTCTTCTTGACCGTGCCGGTCGAGCTTATGCGGACGTTCTGTGAGGTCGCACCAACGACAACCTGTTTGGCACATTCCGTCTGGTGCGCGGGTTCCGAGCAGTATTTCTTGCAGGCCTCCTCGGTGGTGCAGCCGCCCGGACCGGCCTTGAAGTCGCCCTGCCCGACCTTCGGACCGCTGTTCTGGTCCTGCTTGAACGATTCCTCGCAGACCTTCTTGTTCTTCTTGCAATACTGCGCGCACTCCCAGCCGTTCTTGCATTTGTTCGGACCATCGGGAATCGCGAAATCCTGGCACACCTTCTTGTTCTTCGCGTCGCCGCAGCACTTCAGTATGCCTGCCGGGTCCTTCGCGTTACACGGCGTCTTCTTGTTGAACCCGAGGTCGGCGCCCTTGTCGGTCCCGCCGCCCTGTCCTGGATTACCCTGCCGTGACTGATTGATCTCCTCGGAGTTGTCGACGTTGATGTACCCATGGGTGCCGTTCCCGTTCTCGTCGATCAGGCGAACGGTCACCGAGGCGTCCGCTGCGGTGAACTGGATGTTCTTCTCGACCGTCTGGCCGGAGAACACCTGGACCGGCGTGCCGGGCGGCGGGTTCATCGCGCCGCTTTCGGCTGGGAAGTAGGCGCCGATGTTGTAGACGCCGGCGACGAGCGCGATCCGGTACGAGCAGTCGGGGCCGATCATCCCCTGGTAGTGCGCGCCCTCGCGGTCAGCGAACACCATCGCGCCCTTCAGCGTACTGCAGACCGACGCGCCGACCGGGAAGCCGGACGAATCGAACAGACGGCCGCCGACGACCGAGTTGTTCGCGAGCAGTTCGATGTTCTGCGTGATGGCCGCGCCGGTGGTCACCGCGACGGTGATCGGGCTTCCGCACGAGTACGGGGCGTTCGGCGGCGTATGGCAGCCGATCTGGTACGACGAGGCGGTCGTCGACGAGACGCGGATGGTGAAGGTCCCGTTCCGCTGGTCCATCGGGCCGCAGTTCTCGTTCATGGCGCCGACCGCTCGCGCGTAGACGCAGCCGTTCATGTTCGTCACCGGCTGACCGTTCAGCGTCACCTTGCCCGTGATCGTCGCATCGGCGACGTCGACGGTAAAGTTGATGTCCGTGATGACCGACGAATCGCTCGGTACGGTGATGTCGATCTGCTGACCCACCGGCACGTACGGGGAGTTCGGCTCCATCGACACGTTCATGCCATAAGTGCCGGCCGACACCAGCATGTCATACGATCCGTCCGCAGCCGTCCGGGCGTTGCTCCACTTGCTCGAGCCGCCGCCGTTCATCACCCGTTCCCATGCGTTCAGCTGGACGTTGGATGCCGCGGCGCCGGACCGTGTCTTGACCGACCCCTTGATGTGCGCGGTCTTCGCGGTCAGCGTCAGGTCGAGGATCTTCGCCTCGTTCTCGCCGACGGTCACGGTCGTCTGCGGCAGGTTGTAGGCGCCCGACTGCGACCAGTAGCGCACCTCGTAGGTACCCGCGGTCAGGTTCGCGCGGTACGTTCCGCTCGACTGGACCTGCGTGTTCGCGCCGACGCCCGCTGCGCTCTTGATGTCGATGTTGCCGGTCGTGACCAGCGCGCCGCTGTTGTCGCGTACCGTTCCGGAGATCGACGCATTCGCGGTCGTGACCGTAAAGTTCTGCGTCTTCGCCTCGATCGTCGTATTATCGGCGAAGTCCACCTGCATGGAATTGCCCGGGATCCAATCGACGTTCGGCTCGCAGGGATTGACGTTCAGCATCCACGAACCGCCGGTCAGCGACAGCGTGTACGCACCGGAACCGTCGACGCGCGTGCTCGCGTTGTTGCCGCCGTTCATCTTGTTCGCATTGACGCACGCGGTCGTCACGGGAACCCCGTTGCTCTTCGTCACGACGCCCGACAGCGTCTTTGCTGCGGCGGTATACACGAAGTCGATCGTCTGGACGCCGCTACCGATCGTCACGTTCTGCGGTGCCGGAGCGATGACGCCGCTCACGTTGTTGAACAGGCCGGTCTCGGCGACGTACTGCCCCGGCTGAAGCCCGCCAATCGTGTACCGGCCGTTCTGGTCGGAGTCGGCGTGCTTGTTGACGGTCCAATCGGGCGTATGCACGTTCACCCACCCCTGGACGGCGGTGCCGTCGGCCTTCTTGAGGTTTCCCTTCATCTGCATTTCCGTCAGCGTCAGTTCGAGCGTAGGCCACGTGTTGTCGATGATCTCGATGCTCTGTTCGACCGCCGGTCCGAAGTCGGCGCTGCCGACCCTCGTCGAGACATTGTACCGGCCCGGATTGAGCGTCACCATGAACGTACCGTCACTTATCGTCGTCCTGCACTCGCCGACGGGGCCATGGAAACAGACGTCGACGCCGCCAACGGCGACCCCGGCCGGGCTCTTGACGATCACGTTAAGATTCGAGCTCGCGGTCACGCTCGATGACGACCCCGCGAACCAGAGCGCGACGCCGATGCCGGCCGCCACGATCATGATCGCGCGGAACGCCGAGCGCCCGTGCTGATGGATGAACCTGCTCATATGAATACCTCTAAACACCCGGTACCGGGCTGGCCGGCATCGGGCTGATTAATGATCGAGAAAAATGCACTTTTATTCGTAATGTTTTTGCGTTCGATGTGATGAATACGCGCTTTTCCCTACGGTCAGCCGATATCAACTCACACTTATGAACAACCCTAGCATACCGATTGTTCAGGATTTTTTCAACAACAATCTCACGCCTTGGTGGCGTCGTTGACGCACAACACCCACTCGGGTACACTATTCCTGCATTTCATGTGTTGCCTACAACGCTCCGGGGTAGTCCCGATGTACGGCAAAGCCGGAATCGGGATCCCGACCCACCATAGAATGGTGGCGTCGGGACTCCCACCTACGTCCTACTGGACTACGGCGGGCAGGCAGTGGTTCCGCACCAATACGGTAGTAAAAAAGTGGATTGATCTTATTACAATTATCTCTTCGATAAAGAAGGGGCAAAAAGCTCCGGGGTAGCTCAGTGGTAGAGTCCCCACACCAAAACATTCTTTCAATAAAGGACATTCTTGATTCCGGGGTAGCTCAGTGGTAGAGCAGGTGACTGTTAATCACTTGGTCG
>CAYGGS010000098.1:0-3408 GCA_964349545.1 uncultured Gammaproteobacteria bacterium | reverse complement strand
CTACATCGGCAGCATCACGATCGATCAGGCGCTGGTCGGGAAGTGCGGCCTGTGGCCGGGCGAAAAGGTGCTGGTCGTGAGCAACACGACCGGCGCGCGGTTGGAAACCTATGTCATCATCGGGAAGAAGAACACCGGTGTCATCTGCATGAACGGCGCCGCCGCACACCTCATCAAGAAGGGCGAGGAGATCATCATCATGGGTTTCGAGCTCGCGAAGCGTCCGCTTCGGCCGAAGAACATCCTGGTCGAAAAGAAAAATAGATTTGTAAGGTATTTGTAACGGTCGCCGATTATGAGACCCCCCGAACATATCCCATCAGCAGAGCGGCATAAGGTACTGTCTGTTGAGTCCAGCATTGAGTCGCTGGACGGTCAGCCACGACAGATCCGTGTCGAGCTCGGCCCGGATGGGTTGCCGAAAGCAGCGGCCTTTTTTGACATTGATGGAACCCTCGCTGATTTGCGTTTCGTCCATTTTGCGGCGATTCGGGAAATGTACCCGAATGCAGATCCAACAGAACTGGCAAGCATGCTCGAAGAGAGTTGGAAGATACGGAATGCGTACTTGGAACAGCGACGGATGCACGGCATATACGCTGAAGGTAGGGACGACTGGAGAACCCTCTCGGGTTATTCCCATTTTCTCACGCCGGAAAAACAACAAGAAATCAGTTCGCCAGGAAATTCGGAGCACGAGTTGGCTACCGGATTACTACAGCGGTTCAGCGAAACAGCGGCACGTGCTGCAGATACGGTATATCGTGAACATCCGGAGCGTTTCGACCAGGCAAAGAACCGCCCGGTAACGCGGTTGGCCCATCTCTATTCCAGGCTCGGTATTCCGATGTCGGTAATGACGGGGAACCCCGCGGCTATGAGTCATGCGTTCGGCAAGTATCTGGGATTGGCTGATCAATTCATTGATATTGCATCAATTGAGGACATGAAGGGCATGGGTAAGGCAGGAGCGATTGAACACCTGGTGACCCGTATGGAGGCACAGGGAATCCCGGTTCCAAAAGACAGATTAATCCTCGTTGGCGACTCGCTCGGGCAAGACATAGGTGCAGCGAGGGGTTTGCCGGAAGAGTGGCATGCACGATTGAAAGGACTTCTGGTAATGCGGGATCAGGCTGCGCTTACCGAAGCGCAGCAGCAGATCAGCGGCGACCCAGAGCTCGCAGAACTTGTATCGACCGTGGATGTCTCTGGCTTGATGATTGATCGGGTGCCTTTAAACGAACATGGAACGCCGATGCTATCCAGCAAATATCGGAACCAGTTTATCGAACGGCTGTGATATGAATAAGAACAGAAGCATCGTCGTGTGTCCCGGCAGCATCAATCCCGACTTCGTTATCCGGTCGGAAAAGCCGCTACGGTTGATTAACCGGACGACCACGTTCGCAGGCCAGTCGTCGGTGTATGCGGGCGGAAAGGGAAGAAATCAGGCGGTTGCCGCGAAAAGGGCGTCGAAGACCGGCGTCGCCGTCACGTTGGTCGGTGCAGTCGGCAATGACATGCTTGGTCGTGAGGCGATCTCCCTTATCAAGAAAGAAGGTATAGCGACGAACTGTATCATACAAAAGAAAAACGTCGAAACGGGTAAATGTATACTATCGATCCATAAGGGCGGGTATCAGATTGTTGGATTGGATCTGGCGGCAAACCTTGCGTTGACACGTAATGACATCGACCGTGCGATTCCTGCTATACGACGGGCGTCAGTACTGGTGGCGCAGATCGAGAACGGCGAGAGGAACACCGCCTACGCATTGGCGCAGGCACGACGGCACCACTGTTTGACCGTCCTCAATCCGTCGATCGTTCCTAATGATACGGCCTATGTTAACCATCGAGTACTCCCGTACACAGATGTACTGGTGCTGAACATGCAGGAGACAGAGGATTTACTCGGTCAGCGCGTCGATATGTGCACTGACAGTATCGTGCAGGCCATGAAGCGACTCGCCGCGTATGGTATTCCTGCCGTCATTGTAACCATAGGTGATAAGGGTTCGTTGACGTATCACGCCGAAAGCGATTCATTCGAGCATATCAAGGCGTTCGAGGTGAAGGAAGTTGATACCGTGGCTTGTGGTGATGTGTTCGTAGGTGCCCTTGTAGCCGCTCTCTGTGAACATCAAGAAGGAACTATTGTCAGTAGTGAGAATCTGAGAATATTCGTGCGATTCGCAACCGCAGCCGCTGCGCTTGCAGTGACGAAGATAGGCGCGAGCGAATCCGCGCCGACGAGGAAAGAGATAGTGCGATTGATGCGGAAAAGGAAAGCCTGAAAAAGTAGGCGTATCTCGCGCGTGGCTGCAACAACAATAATCGATCAGTTCGCCATGCTCGCCGTCTGTGCGTAGGATCGGTCGTGATCACGGTACGGACGCCATCGTTCCTGGACCAGCCGTATCGAGGTGCGGCGTTTTGCCGCAAGTGTGCTGATGAACAGTTGTCCGTTCGATCCGGCGGCGATGTCGTAGCCGCCCCGCCACCACGTTTCATAGGCGGTCTTCGTGGTGATCGGCGTGCCGTCGAGCGAACGCAGCTGGATGTCGGCGTTGTCACTGCCGCCAGGAACGGTGACGACGACCGGCTCTCCGGTGTATGCGTCGCGGTACACGGACACGCGCACGCCGCCGCGGAACTCCTTGCGGTACGGGAAGAACTGGGAACGCATGGCGCCGTCGGCGTAGAAGGTTTTGACGTGCGGTCCGCCGCCACTGAGCGGAGCCGTTATGATCCCGCCGGACTGCGTTCCTGTCGCGTCGAAGGCGGCGACGTCGATCCCACCACGGAAGCTCGTGCTGTACGCGAAGAAGTGGCGGAGATACACGCCATCGCCGGTGAACACCTTGACGTCCGGCCCACCGCCGCGGCCGGCCGAGGTAATGATCTCGTCGATGCCGTCACCATCGAGATCGGCGGCCGCAACCCGGACCTCGCCGTTGAACTTCGGGTAGGGGAACACGATCTTCTTCAGGTTTCCTGGAGTTGAATAAATGTGAACTTCGCCGCCACCGCCCGGCCCGGCCGCCGTGATGATCTCGTCGACGCCATCGCCGTCGATGTCGCCGACGGCCACATCGAGTCCTCCGCGGAATCCGGCCGGATAGGCGAAAAAGCCGGCCAGCCTGGTCGTGCCGTTGTAGACGGCGACGCTCGGACCGCCGCCGGCCGCCGCGCCGATGACGACCTCTTCGCCGCCGTACGACGGGTCGACGTCGCCGACGGCGACCGACGCGCCGCCGCGGAACCCGCCGAAGGGTATGATCTCGCCGGGCAGCACGGCCGGCGCCGGGTGTGCCCCGCCGTCCCGCGTGCCCTGCTGGTCTAGCGTTCAACGGATCCGGGCGCGTTCCTGCCCCCGCCGCGTTCGCGGTGGCATCCGCGGCC
>CAYGGS010000097.1:2966-3461 GCA_964349545.1 uncultured Gammaproteobacteria bacterium | reverse complement strand
AGCGCGATTGCGCCGAACCCGCCGAGAATCAGCCGGAATATCGAGAAGACCGAGGTGATCTGATCGACGGTATCGCCGACATACTCGGTCGCGAACCCGGAGTTCTCGATCTGTTTCCGGACGACGGCCACGTTCAGCTTGTCGTCGACCTTGATCTTGATGGACGTACTGTTGACGACGCCCTGCGCGTCGGTGAGCTTCTGCGGCACGTACATGACCGGGTTCGTCGATTCGTTGACGACGCCGATCACCTTCAGCGCGATGTTCTCCTTGACGATGGGCCCCTCGGTCTCATCGGACACGCGCATGCTCTTCGCGATGATGAGGTCGACGAGGAGCGACTGGTCGAGGATCTTCGACACGTCCGCCTCGAACCCGAGCATCTTCGCGAGCGCTTCGTTGACGACCACCTGGTCGGAAACGTTCCCATCGTACATCTTCCCGTTGGTCAGCATGATGCTCGCCAGATCGAAGTACTTCGGCGTCACGCCGACG
>CAYGGS010000097.1:0-2956 GCA_964349545.1 uncultured Gammaproteobacteria bacterium | reverse complement strand
GTCTCGTTCGTCGAGTTCTGGTCGGCGAGTCGCACCCGTCCGGCGAGGTCGATGATGCGCTCGACCTCGGTGATGTGGGGGATGGCGCGCGCCCGCTCGATCGCCTTCTCGTCGATCTTCCCCGACGGGGGATTCGATGCGGGAACGTCGATGATGGAGAAGGCGGAGAAGTTCGCCACCTGCGAGGTGACGACGCGTTCCAGTCCGAACCCGAGCGATATGAGGAACACGATCGCGCCCACGCCGATCACGACGCCGCCGATCGTCAGGAGCGACCGGAGCCGGTGCACCCAGAGGTTCTTCCACGAGAAGCGGAGGAGCGCCGCGATCCTCATAACGACATCCCTTTCTGTTCGACCAGCTTCTGGATGAGACCGTCGCGTATCTCGATGAGGCGGTCGCCGAGCGGCAGGTACTCGAGGTTGTGCGTGATCATGACGATCGTCCGGTTGTGCTGACGGTTGAGCTCCTGGAGCAGCTTGAGCACCTGCATGGCGCTCGTCGAGTCGAGGTTGCCGGTCGGCTCGTCGAGGATGAGGATGTGCGGGTCGTTCACGAGCGACCGAGCGAAGTTCACGCGCTGCTGCTGTCCGCCCGAGAGCTCGGTCGGCTTGTGCTTCGCCCAGTCGAAGAGGCCGACGGTCTTCAGCGTCTCAGAAGCCTTTTCGTACGCCTTTTTTTCCTTGACGTTCGCGATGAGCAGCGGCATGGCCACGTTCTCGAGCACGGTGAGCGCCTTAACCCAGATCGGCTGCTGGGACACGACGCCGAACCGTTTCGCGCGCAGGTCGGACCGTTGGTCCTCGTTCATGACGCTGATGTTGATGCCGTCCACCGTGACCTGGCCGGACGAGGGGACCTCGAGCCCTATGAGCGTGTTCAGGAACGTCGATTTTCCCGACCCCGAGGGCCCGTAGATGATCGCGAACTCGGCCTCGTAGATCGTCGCCGAAAGCCCGCGGAGCGCGTGGTACGGCTCCTTGCCGATCATGAAGTCCTTCGTCACGTCCTTTGCGACGATCACCGGCCGCTTCTTGTTGGGCGCCGTCGTCGGGGTTCGCTGTGTGGTGGTCGGTGTGGGCATGGGCGTCAGCCGCCTGACGGGATGAACGAGAGGAAGCCGAGGGACCGCGTCAGCGACGAGATGATGATGTCGATGACCGACTGGTGCGCCTTGCCGGTGATCGCCGTGGTGTCGATCGTGGTGCCGGCGTTGCCCGCGCTGTCGCGGGAGACCGCCCGGAGGTGGTACAGTTTCGCCGGTTCGAGCTCCGGAACGATGACGACGTGCGTCATCGAGAGCACCGGGTCCTCCTGCGTCTTCGACGGGTAGCTGTCGGACGAGATGCCCGGGCCGTACTCGACCTGGCTGGTACTGAGCTCGTCCGTTTCCCAGTTGATGACGAGCTGGGCTTTCTGCGCCTGGCCGACCCCGGACGAGCGGACCTCGACGGTCAGGTTCATGAGGCGCGGCGGACGGGTGTCGCCCGGCGTCGTGACGGTGATGGGACTACTGGATGTCGTGTTCCCGTGCTCATCGACGCCTTTCGCCAGGAAGCTGTACGGGGTCAGTTCGGACAGGCCGGACACCGTCGCCGTATGGTCGGTCGCGTACTCCGGGCTCGATTGCGTCCGCTGTGCCGCGCCGGACGGTCCGTACGAGAGGATCGTCGTGGTGGGAACGTTCGTGGTCCATGAGAAGCGGAACGTGGTGGTCGCTGCGTCCTTCACCTGCTCGTGACCGACGTTCGAGACCAGCGGCCGCGTGAGCGTCGTGAAGGTGTACTCGTCCGATTCCATGTAGTTGCCGTCGACGTCCGTCCCCTTGATGACGAAGTAGTACGCCGTGCCGTCATTCAGGCCGTCGATCTCGAGGTGGTGCCCGGTCGCGTTGCCGATGGTGCGGTCCTTGGCGGTCATGTTGACCGCCTTCGTCGTGCCGTAGCTGATGATCGATGAGGCCGCCGTCGTCGTCTTCCAGATGATGTCGACGGACTCGAGGGTGACGTGGCCGATCTTGACGTCGGAGATCTTCGGCCGCAGGCCCGTCTTGAACGAGAGCACGTCGCTCTGGCCGCGGTTGCCGTCCTGGTCGACCCAGACGGCCTGGTAGGCGTAGGTCGTCTCCGGCTCGAGGCCTTTCAGCTCGACCGTGTGCTTCGTCAGGAGGTCGAGCGTGCCGACAGTCTCGCCGCCCTTCTCCTTGCCGAGGTGGTACTGGTCGACGCCGTACTCGATGAAGCTCGAGCCGATGCGGTCCGTGAACCACTCGATCGTCGCGGAGTACGACTTCGCCGTGACCGTCGGCCCGTCGGCGAGCGCCGGCGGCGACGTGTACCGTCCGGTCGGCGTCAGGGCGACGGTCGTCGAATCGGCGGAGTACTGGCCGGCGTTGTCCTTCGATCTGATCTTGTAGTAGTAGACCTTCGATGTCAGGTTGGTGTCGATGAAGACCGGGCTCCTCGTCGTGCCGGCCGAAACGAAGGTCACGTTGTCCTCCGACCGGTACACCTCGTAGCCGTCGAACCCGCTCGCTTTCGTCGGTTCGGTCCACTTCATCGAGATGGCGTACTCCTGCGTGTCGCGGTTCGAGTTGTCGAAGATCTGGTTCTGCGTCGGCGGCGCGGGCGCCGGGGTCAGCGTGTAGAAGTCGACGTGCGCCGGATCGTCGTAGTTGACGTTGTCCGCCTCGTCCTGCGCGACGACGTAGAACGTGTTCTTGCCCTGCTGCGTCGCGTACGGCGCGGCGGACAGGCTGGTGTACGGCGTGATGGTCGTGTTGGTCGCCGTCGGGAGCCTGTTGACGGAGAAGCGGTACTGTTTGATCGGGCTGACCGGGTTCTCCGGCGGGCTCCAGCTGAAGCTGAACGCGTTCTCGGTCGACGGCGCGTCCTCGGTCGTCGCTGGCGTCACGGTCAGGTTCTGTGGCGGCAGCGGTGCGGAACCGGCATAGTAG
>CAYGGS010000096.1:0-3502 GCA_964349545.1 uncultured Gammaproteobacteria bacterium | reverse complement strand
CACCAATACGGCCACCGCTAGACACCCAGCTCGCCGAGCGCCTCAGCGATGTCGCCGGCCTTACGCTCGGTTCCTGCCTGGTACTTCTTCCATGCAGCCGCGTCCCACACCTCAAGGCGGTTCAGTAGTCCTGCGATCACGACCTTCTTGTGAAGTCCGGCGAACGTTCGGAGGTAGTCCGGGAGAATGACCCTCCCCTGTTTGTCGACCTCGATCTCCATGGCACCGGCGAGCATGAGTCGCGCGAACGCCCTCGTGTTCGCCTTTGCCATCGAAAGCTTGCCGAGCCGTTCGGCCAGTCCTGCCCACTCGGTCTGCGTGTAGACGAAAAGGCAGTTATCAAGGCCTCGCGTGACCACCACGGTCTCCCCTATCTCATCACGAAACTTCACGGGAACCGCGAGGCGTCCCTTGTCGTCGATCGCATGATGGTATTCGCCGATGAACATGTGTTTGAGGTTATGCACTCGGGGGATATGTTATCCCCACTTTTATCCACTTTCTTCCCCTTATCACCATTCTACACCACAAAACACCATGGGTCAATCCCGTTAGAAGGATGTATAAAAGAACACAAACACATGTAAATTGCAAAAAAAATACATCTTACGGCCTTCTAACGGGATCAATGCGTCAACCCTTGTGGATAACCATACCAAAAACAGGGTTCAGCTTCCCGAACCACCAACGGATACTGCTCCCCCGCTCCCTATCGTCTCTTCGCCTTCGTGATATGCGCCGGCCGGCCGTAGTGCGGTCTGACAACAACGCCAAGCTTCGTCCGTGCCAATTTCTTCATGCCCCGTCGCACAAGTTCCTTGACCGACAGCTCGCCAACGATACCCGTCACTGGAACATCCAGCGCGTAGCCCATCGCGTTCGCGATCGACGCTGCTGCACGCAGCGCGGAGAACGGACCAGGACCGGATGCCACGATGATACCGGTCAGTTCGCGAAGCGATACCTTCTCACGATGCAGCAGCTGCTCGACGAGATTGAGAAGCTGTCCGCTCCCCGGCGTGTCGAAGCGATGCCGCAGCACGCGCAGCCGACCGTTCGCCAACGCGACGATAAGCTCTCCGCGGTGCGAGGTGTCGAGGATGAGGACGTGATGACGTTCCGATCGTTCCTTCATGACGACCGTAGTATATCAGAAACGAAACAGGCCCGCATGACGCGGGCCTGGGAAATATCATGCGGCTACTTTTTATTTCGCCAGTAGTAGTTGCCGTCGAGGACCTGCACGTCCTTCCCCTGTCTGATGCGCAGTTTCTTATCTTTCTGCGTACCGATGTAGCGCCAGCCCTGGCTCATGTAGTACGCGCGGGTATTGGTCGATACACCGAGTACCTGGCCTTTAGGTTTCCAGAAGTAGTCCTTGCCCAGAAGCTTCACTGTTCTTCCTTCCTGGACCCTTATTTTCAGCTCCTTCAACGACGCAATGTAGTGCCAGCCCTGAGCGACGTACCAAGCGCGTGTGCCTTCTTTCGGTTTAGCAGTCGGCGGAAGTGCCGGTAGCGGTGCCGCAACTACGTTCACGGTTCTGATCACGGCCGTCGCCGCATTGCCCGCTTTATCAGTTGCATTGTAGGTGATGACGTACGAACCGACTTTCGACGTATCGACCGTTCCTGACGGCGTAGCGGCAAAGGTACCATCAAACGCATCGGTCGCGGTCGCTCCCAGCTCAGTATAGGTCCCATTGATCGCAATATCCGGGGTTGTACCGTTAAGCGTGATGACCGGCGCGGTTTTGTCGATATTTGCAACGGTCGCCGTGGCTGATCCGGTATTTCCGGCGGCATCGACAAACGTGAAG
This sequence comes from uncultured Gammaproteobacteria bacterium, assembly GCA_964349545.1. Lineage (GTDB taxonomy): Bacteria > Patescibacteriota > Patescibacteriia > SBBC01 > SBBC01 > CAINXF01. The sequence continues at coordinate 1,683 of CAYGGS010000096.1, read as the reverse complement.
GTGAAACTGCCGTTCTCGGTGAAGGTGTAGGTATTCAAGCCGCCGTTGTTTGTGATAGTGACCGGCTTACTCGGAACCAGTGTGGCAATGACGTCCGTTTTTGTCGGTGTAGTGATGTTGTAGGAGATTGTCGCTGTCGGACCCGCCTTATCGATGTTCGCTACCGTCGCGATAGCAGAACCCGTATTCCCGGCGGCATCATGGAACTCGAAGATGAAACTACCGTTGTCCGTGAAGGTGTACGTATCCAGTCCGCTATTATTGGTTACGGTCACTGGTTCGCTCGGATCGAGTGTCGCGACCACCGGACCGTTGGTGGGTGTAGTGATGCTATACGAGATCGTCGCGGTTGGAACATCAAGATCGATGTTCGCCACCGTCGCCATAGCAGAACCGGCATTCCCACCAGCGTCAACAAACGTGAAGGTGAAACTGCCGTTAGCGGTAAAGGTATAAGTCAGCGCGCCGCCGTTGTTGGTGACCGTCACGGGCTCACTTGGGACAAGCGTCGCGACTACCGGACCGTTGGTGGATGTTTCGATACTGTAGGAGATCGTTGCCGTCGGACCATCAAGGTCGATATTAGAGACGGTCGCGGTCTCCGATCCGGTGTTACCGGCGACGTCACGGAACTCAAAGGTGAAACTGCCGTTGGCAGTGAAGGTGTGGGTCGCTCCGCCGACGCTGGTGACAGTTACCGGTTCGCTCGGATTGAGCGTTGCGACAACGTCAGTATTCGTCGGGGTGGTGATGTCGTAGGAGATTGTAGCGGTCGGCACGACTGTATCGATCGTGAAAGACGTTACGGTCAACGGATCGCTGGTATTCCCCGAACCGTCAGTCACCGTGATCGTGCAGGATGAGTATGAACCATCAGCCAGGGCATCGAAGGTGACTGTATTATCCCCGATCGCGGCATCGACATCGGTGCCAACACATCCGCCTGCATACCTGATAGTCCCTGCCTCAGTCGTGTGGAACGTATACGGTGGCGTACTATCGTTGGTTGGCGTGGTCACAGCCATGACTTCCGTGACGACTGGTTTTTCCCGATCACCGGCGACATTCAGTATCAGGGTGATCAAGGCCGATTCATTTCCGGCCAAGTCTTTCACCTTGCCTGTTACGGTGTAGCTTCCGAGCGGGTAGTTGTCAGGAACGACCATGTCCATCTCGAGCGCAGCTAGGGAATACCGGGCTCCGTCCAGGATCCGGATCGACGTATCGCCGCTACCCTTGATGTACGCGAACGGCTGGATTCCGGCGGCTGCCTCATTCAAGTACGTCCTCCATGGCTCCGACTTGGTCGAGTAGAAATCTGCTAGCGTGGTGGTTTGCCCGGTCGTTGGTTGGAGGTAGAGTCCAAAGGCTTCACTCTTCAGGTTTTCCGAGGCGACGCTCCCTGACTTGAATTGGACGGTGTGATCGACGACCGGATCATTCGTCGTCTGCAGTGTGTACCCGACGGGCATGGTCCCGGCCATGTCGGTACTGCCATCAGCGGTAAAACCGGTGATGTTCAAACTGGGGAGACTAATATCGATATTACTGACGGTAGCGGTCGCAATTCCGGCATTGTTCGCGAGATCGACGAACTCGAAGGTGAAGCTGCCGTTCGCGGTGAAGGTATACGTCTCGGCACCACCGTTGTTCTGCACGATGACCGTCTCGCTCGGATGAAGC